>NZ_JBEZKL010000004.1:0-164932 GCF_040704695.1 Streptomyces sp. NPDC048411 | reverse complement strand
CGTAATCGGGATGACACACACGAGAGCGGAACGACCGGTCGGAATAGGACCGATCGTTCACAGCGTCCTCGCTGTGTAATTGCCTACCGGAACCATGAGGCCCGGCAGGACTTTCAAAGGAACCTCGAACCTGCCGAAACAGGCCGGGGTATCAACATATCTGGCGTTGACTTTTGGCACGCTGTTGAGTTCTCAAGGAACGGACGCTTCCTTCGTACTCACCCTCTCGGGCTTTCCTCCGGGCTTTCCCTTCGGTCTTGCGTTTCCGACTCTATCAGACTCTTTCGTGTCCGATTCCCGGTCGAAACGGGCCCTCTGCGAAGCAGAGGATTTATTACTGCGCTTTCCAGTTCTTCGCTTTCGCGTTTCCCTTTCCGGCGAGTCCGACTCTATCAGATCCTTTCGGTCCTGATTCCCAGTCAGCAGGGTTTGTCTTCCCGGCCGTTGGGCCGTTCCGACGAGTGAGACTTTAGCGGAATCCTGAGCCCCGACGCTAATCGGGGTCGCGTTCCTTCGAACGCGGATTCCTCATTTCGCAAATACGCACAGAAAGCTGGGCGACAGATGTCGCTTGCTTGATGTGGTTCCTGCGGAATCGCTGTCCGGGGACCGACCGGGGTCGGCGCTCACGTCGGGCAACTCGGAGAACATTACGGTTGCGGGCGGCCCGTGTCAACCTCCGGCTGACCCGGAGTGTGGCGGAAGGCCAGGCGGTAGTCCCGGGAGGTCGAAGGGCGGGGCGCCGCGGTCGGTGCGGTCCACGAGGTGTTCTTCGCGTTCGATGCCACGTACACGTTCAACGGGGTCGGGCCCTGGGGGTGGGCGCTGAGCGCGGACGAGCCGGCGCGGGCCACCACGGTGTCGCTGCACAGCGGTGGGTTCGCGAAGGTCGTGACCAGTACGGAGCTGGTGGCTGCCGCCGGGAAGTGAGGGTCAGCCGTTGCCTGAGGCCAACTCGCGGCTGCGGTCGCGGGCTGCTTCGAGGGCGGCGATCAGGGCCGCGCGTACGCCGTGGTTCTCCAGCTCCCGGATGGCACTGATGGTGGTGCCGGCCGGGCTGGTAACGGCTTCGCGGAGCTTGACCGGGTGTTCGCCGCTGTCCCGGAGCATCACCGCCGCGCCGATGGCGGCCTGCACGATCAGGTCGTGGGCCTGGGCGCGGGGCAGGCCGAGCAGGATGCCCGCGTCGGTCATCGCCTCGACGAGGAAGTAGAAGTACGCGGGTCCCGATCCGGACAGCGCGGTCGCGGCGTCCTGCTGGGACTCGGGGACGCGGAGGGTCTTGCCCACACCGCCGAAGATCGCCTCGGCGGCTGCGAGATGTTCGGCGGTGGCGTGGCCGCCCGCCGAAATGACGGACATGCCCTCGTCGACGAGGACGGGGGTGTTCGGCATGACCCGTACGACCGGAGTCTTCGCAGCGAGGCGCTCCTCGATGAAGGCGGTCGTGATACCGGCGGCGGCGCTGATGACCAGCCGGTCGGCCGTGAGGTGGGAGGTGAGTTCGTCGAGGAGACGGCCCATGTCCTGGGGCTTGACCGCGAGGATGAGGATGTCGGCGCGCTTGGCGGCTTCGGCGTTGGTGACGGACTCGACGCCGTAACGGGTACGGAGTTCCTCGGCACGCTCGGAGCGGCGGGTGGTGACCAGCAGGTCGGCAGGGCGCCAGCCCGCCCGGATCATGCCGCTGAGCAGGGCCTCACCGATCTTGCCGGTGCCGAGGACTGCGACTGTCTGGGTCATGCGGTTCACCCTCCGGACGGTGCGGTGGTACGCGGTTCTGGTGGTGCGTCGTCGCCGCCATCCTCGCACCGGCACGTCAGGGGGTGCGGCGGCGGAGGGTGGCTGCGCCGAGGGCGAGGACGAGGAGGGCGCAGCCCGAGACGATCAGGACGTCGCGGACGAAGTTGCCGGTGGCCTCGGTGTGGTGGAGGACTTCGTTCATGCCGTCGACCGCGTACGACATGGGCAGGACGTTCGAGATCGCTTCGAGGGCGGGTGCCATGCGGTCGCGCGCGATGAACAGTCCGCAGAGCAGGAGCTGCGGAAAGATCACGGCCGGCATGAACTGGACGGCCTGGAATTCGGACGCGGCGAAGGCGGAGACGAAGAGGCCGAGGGCCGTGCCGAGCAGGGCGTCGAGCAGGGCTACGAGGAGCAGCAGCCAGGGAGAACCGACCACGTCGAGCCCGAGCACCCAGACCGAGAGCGCGGTGGCCAGGAGGGACTGGAGGATCGCGACGGCGCCGAAGGCGAGGGCGTAGCCGGCGATCAGGTCACCCTTGCCGAGCGGCATGGCGAGGAGGCGTTCCAGAGTGCCTGACGTGCGTTCACGGAGGGTGGCGATCGAGGTCACCAGGAACATCGTGATCAGCGGGAAGATGCCGAGGAGCGAGGCGCCGATGGCATCGAAGGTCTGCGGACTGCCGTCGAAGACGTACCGGAGCAGCGTGATCATCACGACCGGGATGAGGAGCAGCAGCGCGACGGTGCGGGGGTCATGGGTCAGCTGGCGCAGGACGCGGGCGGCGGTGGCGAGCGTGCGGGCGGGGCTGAGGGCCTGGGGTTCAAGCCGGGCACGGCCGCCGGTGGGGGCCTGCGGGGTGGCGGGGGCCTGCCGCGGCGTGTTGGTCGCGCTCATCGGGCGTTCTCCTGAGAAGTGGCGGCCTCGTCGACCAGGTGGAGGAAGGCTTCTTCGACGGTGGCGGTCCGGGCGTGGGTGCGCAGTGCCTCGGGGGTGCCGTCGGCGAGGATCTCGCCCTCGCGCATGAGGAGCAGGCGGTGGCAGCGCTCGGCCTCGTCCATGACGTGGGAGGAGACGAGGAGCGTGGTGCCGTGATCTGCGGCGAGGGCGTGGAAGAGGCTCCACAGGTCGCGGCGGAGCACCGGGTCGAGGCCGACGGTCGGTTCGTCGAGAACGAGGAGCTCGGGGGTGCCGAGCAGGGCGGCGGCGAGGGAGACACGGGTCAGCTGGCCGCCGGAGAGGGTGCCGGCGAGAGCGTCCGCGTGGCTGGTCAGGTCGACATCGGTGAGGGCGCGGGCGACGGCGGCGCGGCGGGCGTCCCGGTGTCTGCGGCCCGGCTGAAGGATCGCCGCGAAGTAGTCGAGGTTCTGCCGGACGCTGAGGTCGGTGTAGACCGACGGCGCCTGGGTGACGTACCCGATGCGCGGGCGGAGGGTGGGGTGACCTGCGGGGTTGCCGAGGACGTCGAGGGTGCCGGTGACCTTGGCCTGGGTACCGACGACGGCTCGCATCAGGGTGGATTTGCCGCAGCCCGAGGGGCCGAGGAGGCCGGTGATCCTGCCGGGTTCGACGGTGAAGTCGAGGCCGCGCAGGACGGTGCGGTTGCCTCGTACGACCGTGAGGCCGCGGGCCTCGATGGCGGCACCCGGTGAATTCATCATGCGATGAATTTTGATCCTGGCGGTGTCTGCCCGTCAAGAGCACGGCCCCGCCGTCGTGCTGGACCTCAGCGAGCTGCACCACAACGACCACGCATGTGCCGTGGTCCTGGAGGGCTGGGCCGAGTACACCTGGGCCGGGCGGATCGCCACGTTCAGATCGACCACGAAACTCACGTCGACCGTGCCGTCCGGGAAGAGCTCCGCCAGCCGGTCGCGCTCCTCGTCGAGGAATCGGTGCGTGGGTTCACCGAGGACGAGGAAGGCGGAGTGACTGCCGAGGTTGACGAGGTGGGTGTCGAGGGACACCCGTCGGGTCCAGGGCACCCTGCGGTGTACGAAGTCGAGCTCGGACGGCAGATGGCGGGAGCGGACGGGCGAGCCATGAGCGCCCTCGCCGGCATCGAAGAAGCGGCGGAGGCGGGCGTCCTGCCCGTCGATCCAGCCGGAGCCGGAAGGAAGCATGGGGCCATCGTGCCCCGCGCGGGGGTCTTGCGCCGGTGCTCGCGGCACTTGACCCGCGCTCATGGGGCCCTGCTCCCGTGGGGCCGCCCTACTTGCGCTTGGGTCGCTTTCCCTTGGTGGTCTTGCGGGCGCCCGGGTTTCCGGTGCGGGCCGAGCGGCGCTTCTCGTAGCGGGCCAGGGCCGTCTCGTACTCCGCGCGGCGCAGTTGCTCGCCCGGCGCCTCCTTGAACGTACGGAGGAAGTACGCAATCAGTGAGCCGACGAAGCCGATGGTCTTGAGGCCGCGCAGATTGGCCTCGCGCGCCGGATCGGCGGGGCGGCGGCTGAAGCCTTCCCAGGTCTTGCGGAAGGCGATGGCGCTGCAGATGGCGAACATCAGGACAACCAGGATGCCGACGAGGTTGCCGACGTCGGCGATCTCCAGTCCCTGGAAGGCGAAGCGGAGCACGAAACAGGCGGCGACCGCGGCCGCGAGGGATCCCACCGCCGCCCCGACGCGTCGCAGCTCGTAGCCCCCGTCGTGGTCGACCCAGGTCGTACCGAAGAAGAGCAGGGGCTCGGGCTGCGGGCCGGGCGTGGTACCGGGGCCGGGGGCTTCGCTGTTCTCGCTCACGAGGGCGATTATCCCGGCCGGTCCGGGTCCCGGTCGCCGTCCTGGTCAGTCGCAGCGCGGGGCGATGTAGCCGTCACTGCCCGTGTGGACGTAGGTGTCCGACACGAACTGGCCGTTGGCGATGTTGTCCCAGAGGTTCGAGGTGCCGTACGGGCCGGTGACCCGCTCCCCCGGCTTCTGGCAGTAGACCGGAACCTTCATTCCGTACGGAAGCGTCCTGACGATGCCGTACTGGGTGCCCGGTCCCGTGCGGACGTTGACCCGGTAGCCCGGTGCGATGGGGTACCTGGTGACGTCGTCGGTGCCGGCGAGCGCGGCCACGTCCTCGGCCGCGTCGGTGGTGCCGGTGGTGATGTCGGTGTGCTCTTCCATGGCCGTGGGGCCCTCCCCCGTTGAGAGACGGTGTGTACAACGGGCAGGCTACAAGCCCCGCCGGTTTCGCACGCACCATCGACTAGGCTCCGTGCGTCGCGCTTGTGGACGAACACACGGGGGTGGGCGATGCCGCCGCTACGAGGTACCGGAGCCAATCCGGAAGCGGAGCATCCGGAGTATGCCGGTCATTACCGCCTTGAGGCATGTCTCGGCGCGGGCGGCATGGGCGTCGTGCACCTGGCGCGCTCCACGTCGGGGCTACAGCTCGCCGTCAAGGTGGTGCACCGGCACTACTCGGCAGACCCTGAGTTCAGGGCACGTTTCCGGCAGGAGGTCGGGGCGGCGAGGCGGGTCAGCGGGGCCTTCACGGCACCGGTCGTCGATGCCGATCCGGACGCCGCGCGGCCGTGGATGGCCACTCTGTACGTGCCCGGCCCCACACTCTCCGACCAGGTGAAGCGGAACGGGCCGATGGCCCCCGCCGAACTGCGCAGACTGACGGCGGGACTTGCCGAGGCGCTGCGCGACATCCATCGGGCCGGAGTGATCCACCGCGACCTCAAGCCGAGCAATGTGCTCCTCTCCGACTCCGGGCCCAAGGTCATCGACTTCGGGATCTCCCGGCCGTACGACAGCGATCTGCGCACCGAGACGGGCAAGCTGATCGGCTCGCCGCCGTACATGGCACCCGAGCAGTTCCAGCGGCCGCGTGAAGTCGGGCCCGCCGCGGACGTGTTCGCCCTGGGGGCCGTGCTCGTCCATGCGGCGACCGGCCGGGGGCCCTTCGACTCCGACAGCCCGTACATCGTGGCCTACCAGGTGGTGCACGACGAGGCCGATCTGGCGGGGGTGCCGACCGATCTGGCGCCGCTGATCGGCCAGTGCCTGGCGAAGGACCCTGCGGAGCGACCCACTCCGGACGACATCATGGCGGCGCTGCGCCCTCCTTCGTACGACGCCGCCGCGTTCATGCCGTCGCAACGGCGGCCGAAGGCTGTCGAAGCCCCGGCGGTGTCGGGGCCGGAGACCGCGACCGGGACGGACGCGGACACGCATGTAGGCGCGGGCGCGGCGCGGGGCAGGACGGCGGCCACGAACGGTGGCGGCAAGCGGCGGTGGCCGGCAGCTGTTGCGGCGCTGCTCCTCATGGGTGCCGGTGGGGTGTGGGCTGCCGGGGTGGTGGGCGACCCAGGTGGCGCGGGTGAGTCGGGCGGCACGAAGGGCTCGGCAGCGGCGTTCGCGCCGTGGCGGACGCCGCTGCCGACCTCGGGCAGCTCCACGCCGGTCTGTTTCTCGGCGGGCGGTGCCGGCGAGGAGGCGTCCGGCCCGTCCGCCGCGCTGTACTGCACGGCGGGCGGTATCGGCGCCGCCCGGTTGGATCCCGCGGACGGCCGGCTGCTGTGGTCCCGTCACGGCCCCGCCGGGGACACCCCGTCGGTCGGCGTGGTGTCGGTCTCCGGCGGCCTGGTGCATACGGCGGTGCCGGGCGGGAAGCTCCGGGCGTACGACCCCGCCAAGGGCGAACAGGTCTGGGACGCGGATCTCTCCCCGTACCTCGGCGCCCCCTTCACCGCGGGTGACACGCTGCTGCTGGTCAGTGAGGACGGCACGACCGAAGCGCTCGACTCCGCCACCGGCATGTCCCTCTGGCGGCATCCGCTCACCGGGCACCAGCGGCCGGACTACGCGCTGTACGACGAAGGATCGAGGCTGGCCTACGCATTCGAGCACTCGGCCTACGGGTCCACCACGCTGGTCACGGCCGTCGATGCGGCAACGGGGCACGCGGCGTGGCAGCGGCGGCTGGACGGAATGCTCACCCCGGTGGGGACCTCGGACGGTGCGCTCGTCCTGACGTCCATGAACGGGGACGCCCAGACCGTCGGGCTCGTCCGCTACGACCCGGAACGGGGGCGCGTCGCCCGAGTGGCGCTCCCGTTCCGGATGAACGAACCGGAGGTCGTGGTGGGCGGGGACACCGCGTATCTGCTGGCGCACGGCGGGACCCTGGTCGCCGTCGACACACGCCCGGTGGGCGGCGGGGCTGTCCGCTGGCAGCTGGAGACCGCTGCCGGGCGGACGTCGGCGCCCGTTCTCGCCACCGGGAACCGGCTGTACTTCTCGGCGGCGGACGGGCGGCTGCTCGCCGTGGACACCGAGCGCGGAACGCTGCTGGGCCAGACGAGCCCCCGGCTCCGGGACGGGAAGCTCACGTACGCATCGGCGCTGCCCGCCCCTGTGGCTGCCGGCCGGACCGTCTTCGGTACCGCGCCCGACGGGTCCGTGTTCGCCGTCGACGGACAGGACCCCGCTCACTGGTGAGAGCGGGGTCCGGCGGCAGCGTTCGCGGCTGCCTCGGTCAGCCTTGGTTCAGCCGAGCTTGGACACGTCCCGCACCGCTCCGCGGTCCGCGCTCGTCGCCATCGCCGCGTACGCCCGCAGCGCCGCCGAGACCTTGCGCTCGCGGTTCTTCGGCGCGTACACGCCATTCAGCGCCTCACGGCGGGCGGTCAGTTCGGCTTCGGGGACGAGGAGCTCGATCGAGCGGTTCGGGATGTCGATCCGGATCCGGTCGCCGTCCTCGACCAGCGCGATCGTGCCGCCCGACGCCGCCTCCGGCGATGCGTGGCCGATCGACAGGCCCGACGTGCCGCCGGAGAAGCGGCCGTCGGTGACGAGCGCACAGCTCTTGCCGAGGCCACGGCCCTTCAGGAAGGAGGTGGGGTAGAGCATCTCCTGCATGCCGGGGCCGCCGCGCGGACCCTCGTAACGGATGACGACGACGTCGCCCTCCTTGATCTCCTTGCGGAGGATCTTGTCGACGGCCTCGTCCTGCGACTCACAGACGACCGCCGGGCCCTCGAAGGTCCAGATCGACTCGTCGACGCCCGCCGTCTTCACGACGCAGCCGTCCTCAGCGAGGTTTCCCTTCAGGACCGCGAGGCCGCCGTCCTTGGAGTACGCGTGCTCCAGGTCGCGGATGCAGCCGCCCGCCGCGTCCAGGTCGAGGGTGTCCCAGCGCTCGGACTGCGAGAAGGCCGTCGCGGAACGCACGCATCCGGGCGCCGCGTGCCACAGCTCGACGGCCTCGGGGGACGGGGAGCCGCCGCGGACGTCCCAGTTCTTCAGCCACTCGCCGAGGGTGGCGGAGTGCACCGAGTGCACGTCCTCGTTGAGCAGGCCGCCGCGGTGCAGCTCACCGAGGATGGCGGGGACGCCGCCGGCCCGGTGGACGTCCTCCATGTAGTACGTGCCACCGGGGGCCACGTTGGGGGCGACCTTCGACAGGCAGGGGACGCGGCGCGAGACCTCGTTGATGTCCTCGAGGTCGTAGTCCAGCTCGGCCTCCTGCGCGGCGGCGAGCAGGTGCAGGATCGTGTTGGTGGAGCCGCCCATGGCGATGTCCAGCGCCATCGCGTTGTCGAACGCGGCGCGGGTGCCGATGGAGCGCGGCAGGACCGTCGCGTCGCCCTGCTCGTAGTAGCGCTTGGTGATCTCGACGACCGTGCGGCCGGCCTCCTCGTACAGCGCCTTGCGGGCGGTGTGCGTGGCGAGGACGGAGCCGTTGCCGGGGAGGGAGAGGCCGAGGACCTCGGTCAGACAGTTCATCGAGTTGGCGGTGAACATGCCGGAACAGCTGCCGCAGGTGGGGCAGGCGTTCTCCTCGATACGGAGGATGTCCTCGTCCGAGACGTTCTCGTTGACGGCGTCACTGATCGCGTTGATCAGGTCGAGCTTGCGGACCGTGCCGTCGACGAGGGTGGCCTGGCCGGCCTCCATCGGGCCGCCGGAGACGAAGACCGTCGGAATGTTGAGGCGCATCGCGGCCATCAGCATGCCGGGGGTGATCTTGTCGCAGTTGGAGATGCAGATCAGCGCGTCCGCGCAGTGTGCCTCGACCATGTACTCGACGGAGTCGGCGATCAGGTCGCGGGACGGGAGGCTGTAGAGCATCCCGGCGTGGCCCATCGCGATGCCGTCATCGACGGCGATCGTGTTGAACTCACGGGGGACGGCGCCTGCGGCCCTGACGGCGTCGGAGACGATCCTGCCCACGGGGGCGAGGTGGGTATGGCCGGGGACGAACTCGGTGAACGAGTTGGCGACCGCGATGATCGGCTTGCCGATGTCCTCGCCGGCTACGCCCGAGGCCCGCATAAGGGCGCGAGCGCCCGCCATGTTGCGGCCGTGGGTGACAGTGCGGGACCTCAGCTGGGGCATCGTCTCTCGCTCCTTCGACAGAAAAGACTGCCTTCGAGCCTACGCCTCGACTCCAAGATCTGGACACCGTGTCCGGAATGCGGGACAGGGCGCTCAGTGGGTGGGCGAGGTGTGGCTCGATGGGTGGGGGTCGCCGTGCGGGATCCGTTCCCCCTGCCGGCCCCGTCCTGGAACCGGAGCTCCACCCGGGACCCCGGTTCTCGAACGCCGGACGGGCCGAAAGGTCACCCGGGGCGGTCAGGTCTCCGTCAAGTAACGCTGGAGCGTCGGTGCGACCATGGCGATGATCTTCTCGGGGTCCGCCGAAGCCAGCGGCTCCGCCTGGATCACGTATCGCAGCATCACGATCCCGAGCATGTGCGACGCGGCCAGTTCCGCACGGAACGTCGCGTCCGGTACGTCCAGCGCCTCCGCGATCCGCTCCAGCAGCCGTCGCAGGACGAAGCCGCGCAGGACCTTCGCCGCCCCTTCGTGCGTCAGGGCGGAGCGCATGATCGCCAGCAGGGGTGCTCTGGACGCCGGGTTCTCCCACACGCCGATGAAGTAGCGTGCCAGCCGCTCCCCCAGGCCGTCCGTGCCCATTCCCAGGACGGACGGGATCACCAGGGCGGGTTCGAAGGAGACCTCGATCGCCGCCGCGAAGACCTCGTCCTTCGTACCGAAGTAGTGGTGGACGAGTGCCGCGTCGACGCCTGCCGCCCTGGCGATACCCCGGATCGACGTCTTGTCGTAGCCGCGTTCGGCGAATTCGGTACGGGCCGCTTCCAGGATGCGTTCGCGGGCGCCGGGGCCGGTGTCTGCCGTCGTACGGGCAGGGCGGCCTCGGCGCTTCGGGCGCTCGGGGGGTGTGTGCGCCGTGCCCTCCCCGCCGGTGTTCCCGCCCGTGCTGCCGGGGGTCATGAGCGCGGGACCTGCGCCGACGAGGACGCCAGGTGGAGCCGGGTGAAGGCGAGCGCTTCCGCCAGGTCGGCTTCACGCTCGACTGCGGACATGGCGCGGCGGGTGTTGACCTCGATGACGACATGGCCGTCGAAGCCCGTACGCGCCAGGCGCTCCAGCAGTTCCGCGCAGGGCTGGTCACCGCGGCCGGGCACCAGGTGCTCGTCCTTGTTGGAGCCCTTGCCGTCGGCGAGATGGATGTGGGCGAGCCGGTCGCCCATCCGGTCGACCATGGCCATGCCGTCGATGCGGGCGGTCGCGGTGTGCGAGAGGTCCACGGTGAAGTGGCGGTAGTCGTTGTTGGTGACGTCCCAGTCGGGGGCGTACGCGAGCATCTCGCGGTCCCGGTACCGCCACGGGTACATGTTCTCGACGGCGAAGCGCACATCCGTCTCGTCCGCCATCCGCCAGATGCCGGTGATGAAGTCGCGCGCGTACTGGCGCTGCCAGCGGAACGGCGGATGGACGACGACGGTCGTCGCTCCGAGCTTCTCCGCTGCCGCGCGGGCCCGCTGAAGCTTCACCCATGGATCGGTGGACCAGACCCGCTGGGTGATCAGCAGACAGGGCGCGTGAACGGCGAGGATCGGCACTTGGTGGTAGTCCGAGAGGCGTCGCAGCGCCTCGATGTCCTGGCTGACGGGATCGGTCCAGACCATGAGCTCGACACCGTCGTAGCCCAGACGTGCGGCAATCTCGAAGGCCGTCGCCGTCGACTCCGGATAGACGGAAGCCGTCGACAGGGCGACCTTCGCATCCGGGATGCGCACCACTGGTTCTGCCACGCAGACAGCGTACGGGGCAGGTGTGCGCGCCACCGAGGCGTCGGGCGGAAAGTGAGAAGGGCCATGAGTCCGCTCCCGGCGTTCCGCGCTCCCCCGTCGCGCCGGTGCTCCGGCGGAACGCGCGGTCAGTTCAGGGCGGTGGACCCCGCCGTCGGGAGGTGGTCCAGGCGGCGCAGGATCACTCCCTCGCGCAGCGCCCACGGGCAGATCTCCAGCTCCTCCACACCGAAGAGATCCATCGCCCCTTCGGCGACCATCGCGCCGGCGAGCAGCTGCGCGGCCCGCCCCTCGGAGACACCGGACAGCCGGCCGCGCTGGTCGGCTGTCATGGCTGCCAGCTTGGGCACCCATTCCTCCAGGGCCTTCCGGGTGAGGGCGCGCTGCACGTAGAGACCCTCGGCGGAGCGCGCGGCGCCTGCGATCCTGGCGAGCTGCCTGAACGTCTTGGAGGTCGCCACGACGTGGTCGGGGCGACCGAAGCGGCTGAACTCGCCGACCGTACGGGCGATGCTGGCCCGCACGTGGCGGCGCAGCACCTTCACCTCCGTCGGGTCCGGCGGGTCGTGCAGCAGCCAGCCGGCGGTGAGGCGCCCGGCCCCGAGCGGCAGCGACACGGCGGCGTCGGGCTCCTCGTCGATGCCGTACGCGATCTCCAGCGAGCCGCCGCCGATGTCGAGGACCAGCAGCTTCCCCGCCGACCAGCCGAACCAGCGGCGGGCCGCGAGGAAGGTGAGCCGGGCCTCCTCCTCGCCGCTGAGGACGGCGAGATCGACGCCCGTCTCCTCCCGTACCCGGGTCAGCACACGGTCGGCGTTGCTCGCTTCCCGCACCGCGGACGTGGCGAACGGCAGCACGTCCTCGCAGCCCTTGTCCTCGGCAGCCTGCAGCGCACCGGCGATCGTCGACACGAGCCGGTCCACGCCCTGGGGGCCGATCGCTCCGTCCGCATCGAGAAGCTCGGCCAGGCGCAGCTCCGCCTTGTGCGAGTGCGCGGGCAGTGGGCGGGCGCCTGGATGCGCGTCCACCACCAGCAGATGAACCGTGTTCGACCCCACGTCGAGGACTCCGAGTCTCATACGCGGAACGCTACTGCTCCTGCGGACTTACCCTTGGCCCGTGGCAAAGACGAAAAAGGCGAAGCCGGGCAAAGTCACGAAGAATCAGAGAACGAAGCAGGAGATGCAGCAGCCGGAAAAGACCGGGCCTGACCGGTCCGAAGACGAGAAGGGGATCGACTTCGCACGCGCCTGGGTCGAGTTCCCCGACCCCGCGGACGACGAACAGATCTTCCGCTGCGACCTGACCTGGCTGACCTCCAGGTGGACCTGCATCTTCGGCAGTGGCTGCCAGGGCATCCAGGCGGGCCGTGCGGACGACGGATGCTGCACGCTGGGTGCGCACTTCTCCGACGAGGACGACGAGAAGCGGGTGGCGGACCACGTCTCCCGGCTGACTCCGGAGCTGTGGCAGTTCCACGACGTCGGTACGGAGACGGGCTGGGTCGAGGTCGACGACGACGGCGAACGCCAGACGCGCCGCTGGAAGGGGTCCTGCATCTTCCAGAACCGGCCCGGATTCGCGGCCGGAGCCGGGTGCTCGCTGCACATCCTGGCGCTGCGCGAGGGCAAGGAGCCCCTGGAGACCAAGCCGGACGTGTGCTGGCAGCTGCCGATCCGGCGGACGTACGAATGGATCGACCGCCCCGACGACACGCGCGTGCTCCAGGTCTCGATCGGCGAGTACGACCGCCGGGGCTGGGGTCCGGGCGGTCACGACCTGCACTGGTGGTGCACGTCGGCGACCTCGGCGCACGGGGCCGGGGAGCCGGTCTACGTCTCGTACCGGCCCGAGCTCACCGAGCTGATGGGCAAGGAGGCGTACGAGCGGCTGGTCGAGCTCTGCGAGGAGCGGTTGTCCTCGCTGCTGCCGATGGCGCCGCATCCGGCGGATCCGGTAGGACCCGCCGAGACCCAGAGGCCCGGTGGCCCGCTGAGCTGAGGGCCGACGGGCCGAGGTCTGCTCTCAGCCCGTCGGCGCCGGGTCGGACGGGCTTGTCCCGGGGTCGGACGGACTGGACGAGTTCGACGGGTCCGGTGACGGGGGCTGAGTCGGGTCCGTGGGCGAGGGCGTGGGCTCCGTCGGGGCAGGCGACGGGCCGGTCGGTGACGGGTCCGTCGGCGAGGGCGTGGGCTCCGTCGGGGCAGGCGACGGAGCCGTGGGACCGGGTGAGGGCGGCGGCGGGGCGGACGGGCCGCCGGACGACGTCGCTCCGTACCCGCTGATCGCCACCGCGGAGCCCGATGGGGCGAGGCCGATACGGGCAGCCCAGGCACCCGCGGGTTCCCTCGTATGGTCGACGAGGACGCGGATCGTGACGCTCTCACCTGCGGCAAGGGTGCCGGAGGACCGGCTGAGGCGCAGCCAGGGCGCATCCGCCCGCGCCGACCAGGCCACGGGCGCGCGGCCCGAGGCGGTCAGCGTGATCAGCGTCGTGCCACCGGAGGAACGGGCCGTGACCCGGATCCTGCCGAGGCCGCGCTGTCCCGTCGCCGAGCTGAGGACCTCGGCGGAGACATCCGGTGTACGGCGGCCGTCCTTGAAGCTGGCGCCGGGCTCGGGGCTGGCGTTGCCCGCATTCTCGTAGCGGTCGTGCGGGTCGCCGTCGAGACCGCGCCGGTCGTCCGTCCCGGCTGCGGTGACCGGCGCTCCGTCGTGCCCCTCGCCGGTCAGCGGCGCTCCCCGATAGGCCGACCACAGGGCGATCAGAGGGGCGGCGACAACCGTCGCCACCACCGTCGTCGTCACGGCCCTCGCCCGGAGCCGGTCCCGGCGCGCGGCGTGGTCCTTGGGGTCCATGGGAAAGCCCGCCCGGTCGAAGCGCGGACTGCCGGACCGATTCCTCTGGGCATGGATCATCGCGACGCATGCGGACGGCCGGGGCGCCTCCACGATCGGCAGCGCGGCCGCAGGGGTCAAGGCACCGCCCGGCCAGGGGCCCTCGGCGCCCGCCCGTTCGGCGGCGCGACGGCAGCGGGGGCAGTCGTCGACGTGACGGACGAGTTCGCGGCGCAGGGCGGCGGAAAGCAGGACCCGATGGTCGCCGGTGAGGCGGGCGACGGTGGGACAGTTGCCGGTCTCGACGACGGCGAGGGCGGCGCGGGTGCGTTCCACCTCGCAGGCCGCGGCGGCGAGGATCTCATGGGCGGTCGCGGGTTCGAGGCCGAGGACGGCGGCCACGGCGCTCGGGGCGAGGCGGTGGCGTACGGCCAGTTCGAGCGCTTCGCGTTGTTCGGGGGTGGTACCGGCCGCTTCGGGCCAGGCGAGCTGCGCGAGTTCTCGGCGGTGCGCTTCGGCGGCCGGGGTGGAATCCGGGGTCGGAGCGACGGCGGTCGTAAGGCCCGCCCCGCTGGTGGCCGGGGGTGGGCTGACGGCCGGGAGCGTACGGTTTTCCGGACGCGCCCCCCTGGGGGACTTCCCGCCCGACTGCTTCCCCGGCTGCTGGCGATGCGCCTGACGACCCCGTTTCTGCTCGGCGAGCCTGCGCAAGCACGTCCACCTGGCCAGCGCGTACAGCCAGGTTTTACGTTCCTCCTCACCCGCGGGGCACCGCCCGTCCTGCCGTTCCGCGAGGGCGAGCACCGTCCCGAGCGCCTCGACGGCGCCGTCGTGGTCGCAGAGCACGGAGAGGCAGTAGGTGAACAGGCCGTCGAGATGCGGCTCGTAGCGGGCGGGCGGTCTCCGCGGCGACGAGTGGGGCGCACGGCGCTGCGTCCGGTGTGTGCCGGTGGTGGATGTAGAGGTCTCCCGCCTGCTGCTCGTCACCCGGCGACCGTAGGCAGGGCAAGGCACGCTCTTGGCGTCTCTTGCCCACTATTAACCCGTACGGGTGAACGTATCGCTCAAAATGGGACAGGAGCCCCTGATTCCGCCGGAGCCTCCTCTCCGTTTCCTGCCACCGCGACCGCCCGTGCACCCGCACCGGGCGGTGTTGTCAGTCCTCACCTATACGGTGGCGCCATGGCTGCCCGTACGAAATCCGCGAAGGACCGGCCGTCCTATCGCTGCACCGAATGCGGCTGGACCACCGCCAAGTGGCTCGGCCGCTGCCCCGAATGCCAGGCATGGGGGACGGTCGAGGAATTCGGCGGTGTCCCTGCCGTACGGACGACGGCGGCCGGCCGCGTGAGCACGGCCGCTCTCCCCATCGGCCAGGTCGACAGCCGGCAGGCCACCGCCCGGTCGACCGGTGTCGACGAGCTGGACCGGGTGCTCGGCGGTGGGCTGGTCCCCGGCGCTGTGGTGCTGGTCGCGGGCGAGCCGGGTGTGGGCAAGTCGACGCTCCTGCTGGACGTGGCAGCCAAGGCAGCCAGTGACGAGCACCGCACCCTCTATGTCACCGCGGAGGAGTCCGCGAGCCAGGTGCGGCTGCGTGCCGACCGAATCCGCGCGATCAACGACCACCTCTACCTCGCGGCCGAGACCGACCTCTCCGCGGTCCTCGGCCATCTGGACGCGGTCAAGCCGTCCCTGCTCATCCTCGACTCCGTACAGACCGTCGCCTCGCCCGAGATCGACGGTGCGCCCGGCGGTATGGCGCAGGTCCGGGAGGTCGCCGGAGCGCTCATCCGCGCCTCCAAGGATCGCGGCATGTCCACGCTGCTGGTCGGCCACGTCACCAAGGACGGCGCGATCGCCGGACCGCGGCTGCTGGAGCATCTCGTCGATGTGGTGCTGTCCTTCGAGGGCGACCGTCATGCGCGCCTCCGGCTGGTCCGCGGCGTGAAGAACCGGTACGGCGCGACGGACGAGGTCGGCTGCTTCGAGCTGCACGACGAGGGCATCACCGGCCTCGCCGACCCGTCCGGGCTCTTCCTCACCCGGCGCGACGAACCCGTACCCGGCACCTGTCTCACAGTCACCCTGGAGGGACGTCGTCCGCTCGTCGCCGAAGTGCAGGCGCTGACGGTCGATTCGCAGATCCCGTCGCCCCGGCGCACCACCTCCGGGCTCGAGACGTCCCGGGTCTCGATGATGCTGGCCGTTCTGGAGCAGCGCGGCCGGATCAGCGCGCTCGGAAAGCGGGACATCTACAGCGCGACGGTCGGCGGTGTGAAGCTCTCCGAGCCCGCCGCCGACCTCGCGGTCGCACTGGCGCTGGCCAGTGCGGCAAGCGACACACCACTGCCCAAGAACCTGGTGGCGATCGGCGAAGTGGGCCTCGCGGGCGAGGTCAGACGCGTGACCGGGGTGCAGCGCAGACTGGCCGAGGCACACCGGCTGGGCTTCACCCACGCACTGGTTCCGACCGACCCGGGGAAGGTCCCGGCCGGTATGAAGGTCACGGAAGTCGCCAACATGGGCGACGCGCTGAGAGTACTCCCGCGCCGGGCTCGTACGGAGGCCCCACGGGAGGACAACGCGCGCCGGTAGACTTTGCCCTGGTCTCGCCCGTCCGTACGAACGGTATGAGGGACGTAAGGGCACCGCAAACCTGTAACCGGAGGAGTGCAGTGGCAGCCAACGACCGGGCAGCATCGCCCGGAAAGTCCGGCCAAGGCACCGGTAACGAGGCGCTGATGCGCGCCTCACTGAGCGCCGTCGCACCCGGAACGGCCTTGCGGGACGGCCTGGAGCGCATTCTCCGTGGCAACACCGGCGGGCTGATCGTGCTGGGCATGGACAAGACCGTCGAGTCCATGTGCACCGGCGGCTTCGTGCTGGATGTCGAGTTCACCGCGACGCGACTGCGCGAGCTGGCCAAGCTCGACGGGGCGCTGATCCTCGACAAGGACATGAGCAAGATCCTCCGGGCCGGCGTGCAGCTGGTCCCGGACGCCTCCATCCCCACCGAGGAGACCGGCACCCGCCACCGCACGGCGGACCGGGTCTCCAAGCAGTGCAACTTCCCTGTTGTCTCGGTCTCTCAGTCGATGCGTCTGATCGCGCTGTACGTGGACGGGGAGCGCCGGGTCCTGGAGGAGTCCGCCGCGATCCTGTCGCGCGCCAATCAGGCCCTCGCCACCCTGGAGCGGTACAAGCTCCGGCTCGACGAGGTGGCGGGCACGCTCTCCGCGCTGGAGATCGAGGACCTGGTGACGGTCCGCGATGTGACGGCCGTCGCACAGCGGCTGGAGATGGTGCGCCGGATCGCGACCGAGATCGCCGAGTACGTGGTGGAGCTGGGCACCGACGGCCGGCTTCTCTCGCTCCAGCTCGACGAGTTGATCGCGGGCGTCGAGCCGGAGCGCGAGCTGGTCGTGCGCGACTATGTGCCGGAGCCGACCGCGAAGCGGTCCCGTACGGTCGCGGAGGCGCTGACCGAGCTGGACGCGCTCTCTCACACCGAGCTGCTCGAACTGCCCGTCGTGGCACGGGCCCTGGGGTACAGCGGCTCGCCCGAGACCCTGGACTCGGCGGTCTCGCCGCGCGGCTTCCGGCTGCTGGCGAAGGTGCCGCGACTGCCCGGGGCAATCATCGACCGGCTCGTGGAGCACTTCGGAGGACTGCAGAAGCTGCTCGCTGCGAGCGTGGACGATCTCCAGACGGTGGACGGCGTCGGCGAGGCGCGGGCGCGGAGCGTGCGCGAGGGGCTCTCGCGGCTGGCCGAGTCGTCGATTCTTGAGCGGTACGTGTAGGGGGCGGGTCTCACGTCGGCCCGGGGCCCGGCCGGCCGGTCGGGCCCCGACGTGCGTGTGGGACCGTGTTCACGTCCTGCTCAGCACGTCAGCACTTCGCGGGCCGGTCATGGGCGGGCCGGTACTGCGCGAGCCGGCTTTTCCCGTCGGCCGTTCGCGTCGGCTCCTCACGGACTCGCCCTTCTCGAACCGGCCCTTCGTACACCGGCACTTCGCACGTGGGCCTTGCACGTCAGTCCTTCTCGAGGACGAACGATGCGCGCTGCAGGGCCTCGCCGGAGGCCTTCGCCTCGACGAGGTACGTACCCGGACCCACGGATCCCGCGGATGGCGTCGCACACTGCGGAGCGCTCTTCCGCCGGTCCCACTCCACGGTGTGAACGATGGTCGCGCCCGCCGGGACCTCCAGCAGCACACTGCCCGCGTTGCGCGGGCAGTCCTTGGAGGACCACACCTCGGCGTCGTCGCCACCGGCCTCGGTGATGGTGAGCACCGCGCTCTTCGGTCCGAAGTCGGCCTTGCAGGCGGTGGACGAGGTGTTCTTGGCGATCAACTGGAACTTCGGCTTCTCTCCGGGGCCGTACCTGAGTCCGGTGCGCAGGGTCAACTGCAGCGCGGAAGCGGTGCAGTCGGGGATGGAGGAGTCGGCCGGGACCTGCCGGCCCTCGGTTCCGCCGCCGGACGCGCTGCCGGATTCCGATCCGGTGCCGGGGTCGCCGTTGCTGCCGTCGCCCGTCCCGCCCGTGGTGTCCTCGGAGCCCGCGTCGGTACCGCCGCTGCCGTCGCGGCCGTCGTCGGTGGTGCCCGACTCGTCGCGCCCGCGCGGCTGTTGGCTGAGGGCCGGCCCGGAACTGGCAGGTCCAGGACCGATGGAGTGTGCGGGACCGGACCCGTTGGGCCGGGAATCGTCCTTGTTCCCCTTGCTCCCACTGGAGGTGACAGCCCATACGATCAGCAGCACGAGCAGCGCAATCAGCGTCGCCGCTACAGCCCTCCGTCGCCAGTAGATGGTGGAGGGAAGCGGACCGATCGGATTGCGCAGAGATCCCACGGCGCAAACTGTACGAGAGATCCGCGCCAACTCCCGCCCCCACCCGCCGCTCCAGCCCCCAAGTTTTGCGGATCATCATCATGGGATGGCTGGATTTCGACCCCAACTCTCGCCAGGTGCGGCCCCTGGCGATCGCGCAATGTGACGACCGCGCGCCTTTGCCTACGGTCAGTCACATGAAGAGTTCGACCGCTGAGGCCGCGTACAGGGACATCACCGACGTCGCCCACGGCGCGTCACCATGGGTGCGGCATCTCGCCGAAATATGGACGGAACGCGGGCTGCCGGTCTTCGGCCTCCTGTTCGTCGCGGGCTGGTGGCGGGCGCGCGGAGAGCCTGCCGAAGCCCTGGCCCGCTCGGCGCTCGCGTCCCTCGCGACGGCGGTCGGCCATGTCGTCAGTGAGGTGCTCAGGACGCTCGTGGACGAGGAGCGCCCCTGTCCTGCGGTCGTCGGCGCGGCAGCCTCGTTGGCGCCCGCTGCTCGCCGACGGGCGACTGGTCGTTCCCGGGCCATCACGCGGCCATAGCCGGCGCCGCAACTGTCGCACTGGCGTGCGCCCGGCCGAGCCCGGCCTGGTTCACCGTGCCGATGGCGCTGCTGATGGCGCTCTCCCGGGTCTTTGCCGGGGTGCACTGTCCGCACGATGTCGCGGCGGGACTGCTGGTGGGCGGATCCGTGGAGGCGCTGGTGACGGCCCTGCTGTCCCGTCCGACGCGCTCGCTCGCCCGGACGGTGCGGGACAGCCGGGTCCCTCGCGGTCTGGATATCCGGCCCGGGGACGGGCGGCCCGGCCCGGGGCCATACAGCACAGGCCGCTGATCGGACCGGGGCCTGGGCGGAAGCCCGGGTGGCAGTCCGGGCGAAGGCGCTGACCGGATCTCATCGTGGGGGCAGACGGGTGGCTCTATCACCCCAAGGGCCCTCAAGCGGGGCGACACCACCGTGACCATGACCATCGTCTGCCCTTCCGTGTCAGGATCGACGTGCGATGACTGCCATGACTGCGACACAGACGCCCCCCACATCCCTCCACGCTCCCGTGATCGGGTGGTTCGACCAGCACGCCCGCGATCTGCCCTGGCGCCGCCCCGAGGCGGGTGCCTGGGGTGTGATGGTGAGCGAGTTCATGCTGCAGCAGACCCCCGTCAACCGGGTCATCCCGGTGTACGAACAGTGGCTGGCCCGCTGGCCGCGCCCCGCCGACCTGGCCGCCGAGCCACCCGGTGAAGCGGTCCGCGCGTGGGGCCGGCTCGGTTACCCGCGGCGTGCGCTGCGGTTGCACGGCGCCGCGCAGGCAATAACGGAACGGCACGGCGGCGACGTACCGAGCGAGCACAGCCAGCTGCTCGCACTGCCCGGGATCGGTGAGTACACAGCGGCGGCGGTGGCCTCGTTCGCGTACGGGCAGCGGCATCCCGTGCTCGATACGAACGTCCGCCGAGTGTTCGCCCGGGCCGCGACCGGCATTCAGTACCCGCCGAACGCGACCACCGCCGCCGAGCGGAAACTCGCCCGCGCGCTCCTCCCCGACGAGGACGAACGCGCGGCCCGCTGGGCGGCAGCCACGATGGAACTCGGCGCGCTCGTCTGCACCGCCAAGAACGAGGACTGCACGCAATGCCCGATCGCGACGCAGTGCGCCTGGCGGCTGGCCGGGAAACCCGCGCACGAGGGGCCTCCGCGCCGCGGTCAGACCTACGCCGGTACGGACCGGCAGGTACGCGGACGGTTGCTCGCCGTTCTGCGTGAGGCGGTGACTCCGGTGTCGCAGGCGGCACTGGACACCGTGTGGGACGAGCCGGTGCAACGGGCACGGGCGCTGGACGGCCTGGTCGCCGACGGCCTGGTCGAGCCGCTCACGGGCGGCCAGTACCGACTTCCGCAGAGCTAGGAGGGCACTGAAGATCTTGGCCGGGCTCCCGGCCAAGATCTTCAGCACCCTCCGAGGGCGTGTTTCGAAAAGTAGCGTCGTCCGCCCGTAGGGCGGGCCAGGCGGCGTCTGGTGCGTGCGGCCGCGACGCCTGCCACGGCCCTGATCCGCCGGACACCCCCTGGGAACAGAGCAGGAGGGTCCTCCCGCTCCGCTGTTACACAACCGATGGACAGCCGTGCGTCGGCGTATGGCTGCTCCGCACAACGCCGTGACAACCGCTCCGTAACGTCTCCGACGGTCAGCCACGCACCAGTGGCCGGCAGAGGACAAACGGGGATCGACGGGGACGGAGGCGGTTGGAATGGCGCAGGGCGAGGTGCTCGAATTCGAAGAGTACGTACGCACCCGGCAGGACGCACTGCTGCGCAGTGCGCGCCGCCTGGTCCCCGACCCGGTGGACGCTCAGGACCTGCTGCAGACCGCCCTGGCCCGTACCTTCGGCCGCTGGGACGGCATCGCCGACAAGTCCCTGGCCGATGCCTACCTGCGCCGCGTCATGATCAACACCCGTACGGAGTGGTGGCGGGCCCGCAAGCTGGAGGAGGTGCCCACCGAGCAGCTGCCCGACGCCAGCATCGAGGACGGCGCCGAGCAGCGCGCCGACCGTGCCCTTCTGATGGACGTCCTGGGTGTGCTGGCTCCCAAGCAGCGCAGCGTCGTCGTGCTGCGACACTGGGAGCAGATGAGCACGGAGGAGACGGCCGCGGCGCTCGGTATGTCGGCCGGTACGGTGAAGAGCACGCTGCACCGTGCGCTGGCTCGGCTGCGCCAGGAACTGGAGAGCCGCGAGGCCATGAGCAGGGAAGCCAGGATCCGTGAGGCCCAGGGCCACGCGGCGGGCGACCGGGCTCCTGCCACCGGCGCCGCGCAGCGTGCGCGGGCAGGGGCGCAGCTCCGCGGACAGGCGGACCGGCGTCATGACGAACGGGGGCGGGAGCGGTGCGCGGCCTGACAGGCAGCGGTGAAGGCGGGGACGGCAGAAGCGGTACCACCGGCGGGGACACGGTGACCGGCGGAAGCGGGTCGACCCTCAGCAGTGGTCGCCGGCGGACCCGGTGGGCTGCGAGCATTACGGCACTGGTCGGGCTCGCCGTTCTCGCGCTGCTCACCGTCAGTTGCTCCACCGGTGGTACGGGAACCCGTGACGAGGGCCCGGCAGGCTCCCAGCCGGCCGCCCAGGTAACGACTTCGACCACCGCGCCGTCCACGGCGAAGCCCGCCCCGCGGGTCGATCCCGTCCAGCTGGTCAAGCGGGACTCCCGGGTGAGCGAGCGGGTCAGGACGGACCTGAAGCCCTGCACGGGCCACGAGTACCCGGTCGACTCCTCGTACGGCAGGCTGACGGGCGGCTCCGCGCCGGACGTCGTGGTGAACGTGATGACCTGCGGCGACGCGGTGGGTGTCGGCACCTACGTGTACCGCCGGCAGAGCAACGGCACGTACAAGAACATCTTCACCACCGAACAGCCCGCGGTCTACGGCACCATCGACCGGGGCGAGCTGGTCGTGACGACGCAGGTGTACGAGAAGAAGGACGCGGTCGCGTACCCGTCGGGCGAGGAAGTGGTCACGTACCGCTGGGCCGACAACCGGTTCGCCGAGCACGACCGGGTGCACAACGACTTCAACAGAGCCGTCGGCAACGGAGAAGGGGATTTTCCGGAGCCCGCGGAACCGACGAAGAACTGAGAGCAGTCGATGGCCGAGACCCACGTCCTGTTCGTCGAGGACGACGATGTCATCCGCGAGGCCACCCAGCTGGCGCTGGAGCGTGATGGTTTCGCGGTCACCGCGATGCCCGACGGCCTCTCCGGTCTGGAGGCGTTCCGGGCCGACCGGCCGGACATCGCCCTGCTCGACGTGATGGTGCCGGGCCTGGACGGGGTCAGTCTGTGCCGTCGTATTCGCGACGAGTCGACCGTGCCCGTGATCATGCTGTCCGCCCGCGCCGATTCGATCGACGTGGTGCTCGGCCTGGAGGCCGGTGCCGACGACTACGTCACCAAGCCGTTCGACGGCGCTGTTCTGGTCGCCAGGATCCGAGCCGTGCTGCGCCGCTTCGGCCATGCGTCGGGCGGACAGCAGGGCGGCGCGGAGGCGGATTCGAAGCCCGTCGGCGGGGTGCTGGTCTTCGGCGACCTGGAGGTCGACACCGAGGGCATGGAGGTACGCAAGGGCGGCGTGCCCGTGGCGCTGACCCCGACCGAGATGCGGCTGCTGCTGGAGTTCTCCTCCGCGCCCGGCACGGTGCTCTCGCGCGACAAACTGCTCGAACGGGTCTGGGACTACGGCTGGGGAGGAGACACCCGGGTCGTGGATGTCCATGTGCAGCGGCTGCGTAGCAAGATCGGGCAGGACCGGATCGACACGGTCCGCGGTTTCGGCTACAAACTCAAGCCATGAAGCGGCTGGCACTGCGGACGGGGGTCCGCTGGAAGATCAGTATCGCGATCGCTGCAGTGGGCGCGCTCATCGCCGTGGCGCTGAGCCTCGTCGTCCACAACGCCGCCCGCGTCTCGATGCTGGAGAACGCCCGTGAGGTCCAGCTGGAGCGGCTGACATACGCGCAGCTGCTGTATGAGGCGACGAAGACGAAGAAGGCCGATCCCAAGTTCGGCGCCAAGCTCAACGACCCGACGATGCCGCAAAGCCTGCGGGCGGAGATCCGTAAGAACCGGCGTGCCACGCATGTCGACGAGTACGGGAACGGGGTGCCCGATGTGTGGGCCGCCGTGCCGCTGGCCAATGGCGACGTGCTGTCCCTGCACACCCGCTTCGCGAACCGTTCCGCCACGATCATGGGCGATCTCGACCGGGCGTTGATCATCGGCTCCGTCTCGGTGGTCTTCGGTGGCTGCGCGTTGGGCGTGCTGATCGGCGGGCAGCTGTCACGCAGGCTGCGCAAGGCGGCGGCCGCGGCCGGCAAGGTCGCGCAGGGCCAAACGGAGGTACGGGTCCGGGAGGCCATCGGCGGGGTCATCCGGGACGAGACCGACGAGCTGGCCCGCGCGGTGGATGCCCTGACGGACGCGCTGAACGAACGGATCGAGGCGGAGCGCCGGGTCACCGCGGACATCGCGCACGAGCTGCGCACCCCCGTGACCGGGCTGCTGACCGCCGCCGAGCTGCTGCCGCCGGGCCGCCCCACCGAGCTCGTACGGGACAGGGCGCAGGCGATGCGCACGCTCGTCGAGGACGTGCTGGAGGTGGCCAGGCTGGACAGTGCCTCGGAGCGTGCCGAACTGCAGGAGATCGCATTCGGCGAGTTCGTCAGCCGCCGGATCGCGCTGCTCGACCCCGATGTGCGGGTCCAGGTGGTGCACGAGTCGTGGGTCAACACCGATCCGCGCCGGCTGGAGCGCATCCTCGGCAATCTGCTGGGGAACGCCGCGAAGCACGGCTCCACTCCGGTGGAGGTCACGGTCGAGGGACGGGTGGTGCGCATCCGCGATCACGGGCCCGGTTTCCCGGAGGCGCTGCTGCGCGAGGGGCCGAGCCGGTTCCGTACCGGAAGCAGCGACCGCTCCGGGCGCGGGCACGGCCTGGGGCTGACGATCGCGGCCGGTCAGGCCCGGGTGCTCGGCGCCCGGCTGACGTTCCGCAACGCGGCGCCGCAGGGCGCGGCGGAGGGGACCGGCGGGGCGATCGCCGTGCTGTGGCTGCCGGAGCACGCGCCGACGAACACCGGCAGCTTCCCGATCGTGCACCTCGCCGAACAGCGCAGGCCCGAGAACTCGCGGGCGGTCGCGCCGTCGGACGGCACACCGTTCGGCAGCTGATCGGGCCGGGCAGCGACGAAGGGGCCCCGGGGCACGCGGTCCGCGCGCCCCGGGGCCCCTGGTCACTGTCGGGTCAGACGCTCTCGCTCTGCTTGGCGTCGGCCACCGGCTCCGGTGCCTCCACGCCGCTCTCGACGGTGGGCTCGGGCTTTGCCTCCGGGCCCGCCCCCCGCAGCGGTACCTCCTTGACGAACACCGCCGCCACCAGCGCGATCACACCGACCGATGCGCCGACCAGGAAGGCGATGTGGGTTCCGGACGACACCGCGAACTGGTACGCCTCACGCACCGCGTCCGGCAGCTTCGCCAGGCTCGCCGCGTCCAGCTGCGCGGACTTCGAGGTGGCTGCTCCGCCACCGCGGGCCACCATCTCGTCCTGCACTCGTCCGGTGAACAGCGCACCCATGATCGCGACGCCGAAGGAGCTGCCGAGCGTACGGAAGAGGGTGGTCGCGGAGGAGGCGACGCCCATGTCCTTCAGCTCGACGCTGTTCTGCGCGACGAGCATCGTGATCTGCATCAGGAAGCCCATGCCCGCGCCGAGGACCGCCATGTAGACGCCGGAGGTGAAGCGGGTGGTGCCGGTGTCCATCTGCGAGAGCAGGAACAGGCCGGACACCATCAGGATGGAGCCGACGATGGGGAAGATCTTGTACTTGCCGCTGCTGGTGGTGACCCGTCCGGCGATCAGCGAGACAACCATCATCGACAGCAGCATCGGCAGGAGCAGCAGACCGGAGTTGGTCGCGGACGCACCTTGGACGGACTGCTGGAACAACGGCAGGAAGAGCACCGCTCCGAACATCACGAAGCCGGACATGAAACCGACGACCGACATCAGTGTGAAGTTGCGGTTGCGGAAGATGTGCAGCGGAATGATCGGTTCTGCGGCCTTCGTCTCGACGAAGAGGAAGCCGACGAGCGAGACGACACCGATGGCGACGAGCTCCATGATCACGGCGGAGCCCCAGGCGTACTCCGAACCGCCCCAGGTGGTGACCAGCACGATCGCGGTGATGCCGAGGGTCAGCAGCCCGGCGCCGAGGTAGTCGACCTTCGCCCGGGTGCGCTTCCTGTGCGGCAGGTGCAGTACGGCGGTGACCATGGCGAGGGCGACGGCACCCAACGGCAGGTTGATGTAGAAGCTCCAGCGCCAGCCGAGGTGGTCGGTGATCGTGCCGCCGACGAGCGGCCCGCCGATCATGGCGATCGCCATCACACCGGCCATCATCCCCTGGTACTTGCCGCGCTCGCGGGGCGGCACCAGGTCGCCGATGATGGCCATGACACCGACCATCAGGCCGCCCGCGCCGAGCCCCTGGACCGCGCGGAAGCCGATCAGCTGGCCCATGTCCTGGGCCATGCCGCTCAGTACGGAGCCGATCAGGAAGAGCACGATGGACGTGAGGAAGATGCCCTTGCGTCCGTACATGTCGCCGAGCTTGCCCCAGATCGGGGTCGAGGCCGCGGTGGCCAGGGTGTACGCGGTGACGACCCAGGACAGATGCTCCAGGCCGCCGAGATCACCGACGATGGTCGGCATGGCGGTGCCGACGATCAGGTTGTCGAGCATGGCCAGCAGCATGGTGATCATCAGGGCGAGCATCACCACCCGGACGCTGCGCTGCTGCGGTTCGGGTGCGGCGGGCGGCTCGTCGGCAGTCTTCTCGGCTGCTCGGCCGCCCGGCTTCCCGCCCGCCGCCTTCTTCAGGTCCGACATGGTCCCCAACTCCCCTGATCCCCTGTTAGCCGGGCCCTTACTTGCCGCCCGGCTAGTTGACTACACTAGGGAAAGTAGACCCGCAACTAGCCGGGCGTCAAGTAAGTTCTTTGGGGAGCGCACCATGGGCAGCACGCCGCAGCCACGCCGGGGCGATACGCGCCAGCGTATCCAGGACGTCGCCCTGGAGCTCTTCGCCGAGCAGGGGTACGAGAAGACCTCGCTGCGCGAGATCTCCGAGAAGCTGGACGTCACCAAGGCGGCGCTGTACTACCACTTCAAGACCAAGGAAGACATCCTCATCAGCATCTTCGAGGACCTCAACCGGCCCATCGAGGAGCTGATCGCCTGGGGCAAGGAACAGCCGCGCACCCTGGAGACGAAGAAGGAGATCCTGGTCCGCTACAGCGACGCACTGGCCGCGGCGGCGCCGCTCTTCCGGTTCATGCAGGAGAACCAGGCGACCATACGGGATCTCAGCATCGGAGAGACCATCAAGGGCCGCGTCGTGACCCTCGTCGATTTGATCAAGGAACCCGACGCGACACTGACCGACCAGGTGCGCTGCTTCACCGCACTCTTCACGCTGCACGCGGGCATGTTCGCCCTCAAGGACTTCGACGGCGACCCCGAGGACAAGCGCAAAGCCGTCCTCGAAGTCGCCTTCGATCTCATCACCCAAGCCCACAGCCCGGCTCCCGCGAGCTAGGGCGTGTTTCGAACGTCCCGCCTGCCAGGCGGCGCCTGTCCCGCACGCTCGCCGCATTGTCGGGCTCGCCCCGATACGCCCAGTACCGGGGCGACCCTCCGCGGTGTGGTCGTCAGGTCGGGTCAGACCGTGACGCCCTGCCGGTGCAGGAACGAGACCGGGTTGATCGCCGAACCGTAGTTGGCGGTGTGACGGATCTCGAAGTGCAGGTGCGGGCCGCTGGAGTTACCGGTGTTGCCCGAGAGGGCGATCTTCTCGCCCGTGCTCACGGTCTGGCCTATGCGCACGTCGATCCGCGACAGGTGCGCGTACTGCGAGTACGTGCCGTTACCGTGCTTGATCACGATGGCGTTGCCGTACGCGGGACCGTCGCCGCCGCCGTTCGGGCCGGCCTTCACGACGGTGCCGGAGTGCGCGGCCGCGACCGCGGTCCCGGTCGGTACGGCGAAGTCCTGGCCGGAGTGCTTGTGAGCCCAGCGGCTGCCGTCGGTGCCGAAGGAGGCGCTCAGCGTGTAGTGGCGGACCGGCGTCATCCAGGAGGCCGCCTTGCCGGCGGCTTCCTTGGCGGAGCTGCGTGCGGCCTGCTCCGCCGCAGTGGCCTTCTTGACCGCCGCCTTGGCCTGCGCGGCCGCCTGCGCGGCGACCGAGTCGGCCGCTGTGTTGCCGATCAGACTCGCGATGCCGGGGGCGCTCGCCGGGGCGGCCGCGAACGCAGCGCCCGCGCCGAGAACCATCGACGTCCCCAGGCCGGCTGCCACCACGGCGCCACGGACACGGGACATGGACGGGCGGCGGGAGTGCTGGAACGTAACGCGCTTCGACATAAGCGGGGATCCTCCGGATGCGAGTAGGCCCGGCTTGTCCGCCGGGCTGGCCATCCCTTGGTAACCCGCCACCCCACTTGCACCCAAATACCCCATCTACGAAGAAAAGTCGTATTCGCGACCCAGGGAACTCGTTACCGCGGGCCCCGGATCCTCGACACGCAACTCGGCCGAATCTCCCCGACCGAACAGGTTTAACTCCAGCTCCAAACGGCCCGAAACGGACATGTTGCAGTGTTTCGGGCCTCCCCTTCCGTCGCACCGAAGGCCCCGTTCCACCGCGGGGCGAAGGCCCCTTCCGCGATCACGGTCCCGTCTCCTATGCCTGATAGGAGGGGGCCAAGGGGGTGTGCGCCTTGTCACTACCGACGGGGCCCAAGACCTTCCGATTCGGGACATTCGGCATGCAACCTGACTGTGCTGTCACGGCAGACGCTCAGCTCCCGGGGCAGGGAGAGCGGTGACCAGCGACCGCACTGACCCGGCCTGGGTGGTGGAGGTGAGCGTCGACGCGTCCCGTGCGACGGGCCGCGCCCGCAAGGCCTCCCGCACCCTGACGGCCGGCCACTGCGGCCGCCGTGAACACCCCGCTCTGGTCAACGGACTGCTGGCTGTGGAACCCGGGCTCATCGTGCGCACCTGGCGGCACGGCGAAGGGGCTGCCCCGGAACCGTACGAAACGGTCCCGGGGCAGCCCCTTGGGCTGCTCGGACGCTCAGCGCGCCCTTACACGTCCTTCGTCAGGTTCGGGCCGGCGCCGCCTGCCGCCTGCTCGATCGGCGGGACGTCGGGCAGCGCCGACTTCTCCTCGCCACGGAAGGTGAACTTCTTCTCCTCGCCCTCGCCCTCGGTGCCGACGACCACGATGTGACCGGGGCGCAGCTCACCGAAGAGGATCTTCTCGGAGAGGACGTCCTCGATCTCGCGCTGGATCGTCCGGCGCAGCGGCCGGGCGCCCATCACGGGGTCGTAGCCCTTCTTCGCCAGGAGCGACTTGGCTTCCGAGCTGAGCTCGATGCCCATGTCGCGGTCCTTCAGGCGCTCGTCCACCTTGGCGATCATGAGGTCGACGATCTGGATGATGTCTTCCTCGGTGAGCTGGTGGAAGACGACCGTGTCGTCGACACGGTTGAGGAACTCCGGACGGAAGTGCTGCTTGAGCTCTTCGTTGACCTTGTTCTTCATCCGCTCGTAGCCGGTCTTGACGTCGCCCTGGGCGGCGAAGCCCAGGTTGAAGCCCTTGGAGATGTCCCGGGTCCCGAGGTTGGTCGTCATGATGATGACCGTGTTCTTGAAGTCCACGACCCGGCCCTGGGAGTCGGTCAGGCGACCGTCTTCCAGAATCTGGAGCAGGGAATTGAAGATATCGGGGTGGGCCTTCTCGACCTCGTCGAAGAGGACGACGGAGAACGGCTTGCGGCGCACCTTCTCGGTGAGCTGGCCGCCCTCTTCGTAACCCACGTAACCGGGGGGAGAACCGAAGAGGCGGGAAACCGTGTGCTTCTCGCTGAACTCCGACATGTCGAGGGAGATCAGCGCGTCCTCGTCGCCGAAGAGGAATTCGGCGAGCGTCTTGGAGAGCTCGGTCTTACCGACACCGGACGGGCCGGCGAAGATGAACGAGCCACCGGGGCGCTTCGGGTCCTTCAGACCGGCTCGCGTACGGCGGATCGCCTGCGAGAGGGCCTTGATGGCGTCCTTCTGGCCGATGACGCGCTTGTGGAGCTCGTCCTCCATGCGCAGCAGTCGGGAGGACTCCTCCTCCGTCAGCTTGAAGACCGGGATGCCGGTGGCGGTGGCCAGGACTTCGGCGATGAGCTCTCCGTCGACCTCGGCGACGACGTCCATGTCGCCGGCCTTCCACTCCTTCTCCCGCTTGGCCTTCGCCGCCAGCAGCTGCTTCTCCTTGTCGCGGAGGGACGCTGCCTTCTCGAAGTCCTGGGAGTCGATGGCCGACTCCTTGTCGCGGCGGACACCCGCGATCTTCTCGTCGAACTCGCGGAGGTCCGGCGGCGCGGTCATCCGGCGGATACGCATCCGGGAACCGGCCTCGTCGATCAGGTCGATCGCCTTGTCCGGCAGGAAGCGGTCCGAGATGTAGCGGTCGGCCAGCGTCGCGGCCTGGACCAGCGCCTCGTCCGTGATGGAGACGCGGTGGTGGGCCTCGTAGCGGTCGCGCAGGCCCTTGAGGATCTCGATGGTGTGCGGCAGCGACGGCTCCGCGACCTGGATCGGCTGGAAGCGGCGCTCGAGAGCGGCGTCCTTCTCCAGGTGCTTGCGGTACTCGTCGAGCGTCGTCGCACCGATCGTCTGGAGCTCACCTCGCGCCAGCATGGGCTTGAGGATGCTGGCGGCGTCGATCGCGCCCTCGGCGGCGCCCGCACCCACGAGGGTGTGGAGCTCGTCGATGAACAGGATGATGTCGCCGCGGGTGCGGATCTCCTTGAGGACCTTCTTCAGGCGCTCCTCGAAGTCACCGCGGTAGCGGGAACCGGCGACCAGCGCGCCCAGGTCGAGGGTGTAGAGGTGCTTGTCCTTGAGGGTCTCGGGCACCTCGCCCTTGACGATGGCCTGCGCCAGGCCCTCGACGACCGCCGTCTTGCCGACGCCGGGCTCCCCGATGAGGACCGGGTTGTTCTTGGTACGGCGGGAGAGCACCTGCATGACCCGCTCGATCTCCTTCTCGCGCCCGATGACCGGGTCGAGCTTGGATTCGCGAGCGGCCTGGGTGAGATTCCGGCCGAACTGGTCGAGCACCAGGGACGTGGAGGGCGTGCCCTCCGCGGGGCCGCCTGCGGTGGCCGCCTCCTTGCCTCCCGAGTACCCGGAGAGCAGCTGGATGACCTGCTGCCGTACCCGGTTCAGGTCGGCGCCCAGCTTCACGAGGACCTGGGCGGCGACGCCCTCGCCCTCGCGGATCAGGCCGAGCAGGATGTGCTCCGTGCCGATGTAATTGTGGCCAAGCTGAAGAGCCTCGCGGAGCGACAGCTCCAGGACCTTCTTGGCTCGGGGAGTGAAGGGGATGTGCCCGGACGGGGCCTGCTGGCCCTGACCGATGATCTCCTCCACCTGCTGGCGGACCGCCTCGAGCGAAATCCCGAGGCTCTCCAGGGCCTTAGCGGCGACACCCTCACCCTCGTGGATAAGGCCCAGGAGAATGTGCTCGGTGCCGATGTAGTTGTGGTTGAGCATCCGGGCTTCTTCCTGAGCCAGGACGACAACCCGCCGCGCGCGGTCGGTGAACCTCTCGAACATCGTTAATCGCTCCTCAGAGCGGTCAGGCAGTAAGGGGTCGGTCCCCTCCCTGTCCTTCCGCAGCTTAGTCCCGCAAGCGGGGACCGCTCATTCCAACTGCCGACACCCGTCCTTGGCCTCCTGCCCCGAACGCCGACAACTGCTCCAACCCGATGGTGCGAGACGATGTTCCCGCAGGCCAGGCAGATACCCCTATCGCCAGTACGCCGATGGCGAACGTGAGGCGTGCCGAGCCGCGTGTCGCCCCTCCCCACTAGGGATGTTCTTACCCGCAATTACAGACAGTCCATGCGGCGCGCGCCGGTTCCCTCCGCTACGGGCGAACATTCTTGCGCCCGGAAATACGCTCGTACGCCCCCATCATGGACACGCTGTGCACACATTTGCCGACTCTGCGTAACTCTTGGGGCCGCCCGGCAGTTCTTCGGGCATGGCCTTCACCGTCCCGCCCCCACGCGCAGCGCTCGCCGACGAGCGCACCGCTGACTCTGCGTGGTGGTACGAGCACGAACTCGGCTGGCCGACGGAAGGGACCGCTCCGGTGTGGTTGCCGACCGGGCTGCGGTTCGACGTCCTGGAACTGCCTGCGGCCGCGGGGTACGCGGCGCTGCGGCGCTTGGGGCACACAGGACCCGTGGCGCTGACGGGGCGGACCATGGGGCTGCTGGTGGCCGCGGGGAGCGCCGACGAGCTGCCGGGGCTGCTCGACTGGCTGGAGTGGGGCGGGGTCTCCCTCGCGCTGACCGCCGTCGGTACGGGCGGGCGGATCATCGCACCGACGCCGCCCGGCTGGGCGCCTCGCTCGCCGGGGGCCGCCGCATGGCTGCGGCCCCCCGAGCTGCGGCACGAGGGGAAGCCGGAGCTCCCGGCCCTCGCCGGCCTCGGGAGCAGGGGTGGGGGTGCTCCCGATCTCGTACGGCTCGTGGACGCGGTGGCAACGGAATGCCACCGGGCCCGGTTGATGCATGCCCGGACAGGGCGGACGACAACGGCGCAACCGGCAGCGGAGCTGTCAGCAAAGGAACTGTCGACGGACCGGTCGGCAGTTCAGCCGTTGGCCTTCTCGTAAGCCTCGCGGATCTCTGCCGGAACACGACCACGGTCATTCACATTGTGACCGTTCTCGCGCGCCCACTTACGGATCTCGGCGGTGTCCTTGTTGCCACCGGTAACGGCGCGACCCTTGCCACGACCCGCCGCGGCACGGCCGCCGGTACGCCGACCACCCTTGGTGTACGGCTCAAGAAGACCACGGAGCTTGTCCGCGTTGATCGTGGTGAGGTCAATCTCGTACGTCTTGCCATCCAGAGCGAACGTCACTGTCTCGTCCGCCTCGCCACCGTCGAGGTCATCGACAAGAAGGACCTGAACCTTCTGCGCCACCGGATTTCCTTTCATCGAAAATGCAGTACGCGGAAAGGAAACCGCTTTTCCCCGGAAAACACAAACCCCTGGGAGAGGTTCAGGAGCGCAAGAACACGGGAAACGTGCGCGATTCGGACATAGGGTTCCGGCACCTTCCGACGGTCACAGGTGCAGAAGCATCCGGCTGTTACCCAAGGTGTTCGGCTTCACCCGTTCGAGACCGAGGAACTCTGCTACGCCCTCGTCATAGGAACGCAGCAGCTCGCTGTAGACATCTGTGTCGACCGGCGTCTCTCCGATCTCCACGAAGCCGTGCTTGGCGAAGAAGTCGACTTCGAAGGTGAGACAGAAAACCCGGCGCACACCCAGCCAGCGGGCGGTCTGCAACAGCTTGTCCAGCACTTGATGCCCCACTCCGGCGCCCTTGACGCTGTGATCGACCGCGAGAGTACGGACTTCCGCAAGGTCTTCCCACATCACATGGAGTGCGCCGCAGCCGATGACGCGGGCGTCCCCGTCGCGTTCCGCGATCCAGAACTCCTGGATGTCCTCGTAAAGCGTCACCGTCGCTTTGTCGAGCAGGATGCCTTCGCGCACGTACCCGTCGAGGAGTCGGCGGACCGAGGGCACATCGGCCGTCCGGGCACGCCGGACGGTGATGGCCGCGTTCATAACCGACGGTTCGGTACGGAAATCGGTATGCGGAAGCTCTGAGGACATGCCCCGACGCTATCGCCCGGACTCCGTGTCCGCGTCGTCGGCCGGGCGATCGCCGGTCTCCGTCAGCTCCGGCGATACGATCCGCATCGCGTCACTGAGTGCTTCCCGCTGCTCGGCTGACATCATGCCGAAGAACGCGACAAGAGCGGCGGCGGGGTTGTCGCTGTGGGACCAGGCTTCGTTCATCAGTGCGGCCGAGTAGGCGGCGCGGGTGGAGACCGCCGTATATCGATATGCGCGGCCTTCGACTTCCCTGCGCACCCAGCCCTTCTGATGGAGATTGTCCATTACCGTCATGACGGTCGTGTACGCGATGGACCGTTCCTTCTGAAGGTCCTCAAGGACTTCCCGCACGGTGACCGGACGGTTCCATTGCCAGACCCGTGTCATCACGGCGTCTTCCAGCTCTCCCAATTGGCGAGGCACAGCGTCACCTTAGTGCTAAATGTCTGGAATGACCGGTTATTTGCACAATAAAAGGGCGTGCGGCTCCTGATGAGCCGCACGCCCTTCATGCGGTACGTGAGGTGCGGAACGCGCCGTACCGGTCAGACGCCTTCGGTCCGCGGTGCCTGCTGCGCCGCCTCGGCGCGGCTGAGCGCCGAGTCCACGGCCGCGTCCTCCTTGGCCTTGTTCGGACCGCCCTGGCTCTTGACGATCGTCACGACGAGGCCGATGAAGAAGGCGGCCATCACCACGGGGGGCACGAGCGCGGATACATAGTCCATGGGATCCAGAGTAGCGATCCCGGTACGGACTTCCGCGCGACCCCTCCGCCGTCCGGCGTGGCTACCCCGCGGCGCGTTGTTGCGGGGGCGGGACGGGCCGGCGGCGGGGCGGGAAGACTTCCGAAGGCTTCGGGGCGGGGCGTTCGGACGGCGGCACGGGACGGGCCGGGGCCGCCGGGGTCTTCGGCTTTTCGGGTTCCGTGGTCGCGGCCCGGCCGCCGGGGAGGGCGAGCAGGCGGCCACGCGGGGCGGGTGCTGTCGCGGGGACGGCGCGTCCGGCGAGACGGGCCCGCACCGACCGCTCGGCGAGCACGTGGCAGCGCTCCAGGAGCGCCGCGGCAACCGGTCTGCCCCGTTGGGTGCGCAGGGCGGCCAGATCCTCCGGGCGGGGGTCGTATCCGACGGCCAGGGCATCCTGGAGCAGCTCCAGATAGCTGGTGACCGAGCCTGGGAGGGCGTCGCGGTAGCGGACGAGGTCGGCGAGGAGGAACGCACGCAGCCGTCCCGCCTCCCCGACCGCCTCGTCCAGGGAACTCGCGAGCCGCAGGCAGTCCTGGACGTCCTCGTCGGGCAGGGGCGCGGGGCGGAGGGCGTTGGCGAGGGCGCGTCGGAGCACACGCAGCTCGTCCGCGCTGAACGCCATACCGCCGCGTGATCCGTAAGGCGTGGGCATAACGCGACAATACGTGCTAAATGGACAAAATCCGTTTAGCTGGGCGACGGCGGCGCGGCGGCGGCCTCCGCGCCGCCGCGCCGTTCCCGCAGGTACCCGGCGCGTGACCTACATCCGGGCGATGTTGCGCTCGTACACCAGTCGCAGCCCGATGAGCGTGAGCCAGGGCTCGTGCTCGTCGATGACGGAGGACTCCCCCAACACCATCGGAGCAAGGCCGCCGGTCGCGATGACGGTGACGTCGTCCGGGTCGGCCGCCAGCTCGTTCTTCATGCGCTCGACGACGCCGTCGACCTGGCCCGCGAAGCCGTACACGATCCCCGCCTGCATGGCCTCGACCGTGTTCTTGCCGATCACGCTGCGCGGCCGGGCCAGCTCGATCTTGCGGAGCTGGGCGCCCTTCACGCCGAGCGCCTCGACCGAGATCTCGATGCCGGGGGCGATGACCCCGCCCGCGTACTCGCCCCGGGCGGAGACCGCGTCGAAGGTGGTCGCCGTGCCGAAGTCGACGACGATCGCCGGGCCGCCGTAGAGGTCGACGGCCGCGACCGCGTTGATGATGCGGTCCGCGCCGACCTCCTTCGGGTTGTCCATCAGGATCGGGACGCCCGTCTTGATGCCCGGCTCGACGAGCACGGCGGGCACGTCGCCGTAGTAGCGGCGGGTGACCTCGCGCAGCTCGTGCAGGACGGCCGGGACCGTGGAGCAGATCGCGATGCCCTCGATGCCGTCGCCCAGCTCCTCGCCGAGCAACGGGTGCATACCCATCAGGCCGTTGAGCAGCACCGCGAGCTCGTCCGCGGTGCGGCGGGCGTCGGTGGAGATCCGCCAGTGCTCGACGATCTCCTCACCGTCGAACAGGCCCAGGACGGTGTGGGTGTTGCCGACGTCGATGGTGAGCAGCATCAGACGCCGGCCCCGTCGGTGTCGCGGAAGTCCAGGCCGATGTCGAGGATCGGCGAGGAGTGGGTGAGCGCGCCCACGGCCAGGTAGTCGACGCCTGTGGCGGCGTAGGCACCGGCGGTGTCGAGGGTGAGCCGGCCGGAGGACTCCAGGACCGCGCGGCCGCCGACGAGCGCGACGGCCTCCTCGGTCTGGGACGGGGTGAAGTTGTCCAGCAGGATCAGGTCGGCTCCCGCCTCCAGGACCTCGCGGACCTGGTCCAGGGTGTCGACCTCGACCTCGATCGGTACGTCCGGGAACTCGTCCCGCACCCGCTTGAACGCCTCGGCGACGCCACCCGCCGCGATGACGTGGTTGTCCTTGACCAGCGCGGCGTCGGAGAGCGACATCCGGTGGTTGACGCCGCCGCCGCAGCGCACCGCGTACTTCTCCAGGGCGCGCAGCCCCGGGGTGGTCTTGCGGGTGTCGCGGACCTTCGTCTTCGTGCCTTCGAGCACATCGGCCCAGGCGCGGGTCGCGGTCGCGATGCCCGACAGCCTGCAGAGCAGGTTGAGCGCGCTGCGCTCGCCGGTGAGCAGGTCACGGGTGCGTGTGGTGACGGTCAGCAGCTTCTGGCCGGGGGCGACACGGTCGCCGTCCTCGACATGGCGCTCGACCTCGAACTCGGCCGTGCAGACGATGGAGAGGACGGCCTCGGCGACGCGCAGACCTGAGACGACACCGGCCTCGCGGGCGGTGAAGTCACCGGTGGCCATGGCCTCCTCGGAGACCGTGGCGACGGTTGTGACGTCCACACCGCCGTCGAGGTCCTCCTCGATGGCGACGTGCGCGACGTCCTCGACCTGGACCGGGTCGAGGCCCGCGTCGGCGAGCAGCTGGGCGAGGTCGGGGTCGAGACCGCACTCCAGAGGGTCCAGCTCATAGCCATCCTCCCCGCCACAACCGCAGGCGTCCCCGCAGCCGCCCGCGGCCGGTGCGGGCGCGCCGATCTGGATCAGCGGTACGTCCACGGGTGTGGGGCGCGGATTCTCTTCGGGCGTGCTCACGGTTACGGCTCCTTGGGAGTGGGGTGGTTCGTGGGTGCTGTTGCGCAGTCTGGCGCGCCCGTCGCGCGTACGGGCGGGAATGCCTCGGACTCCGTACGGGCCAGGACCAGCTGCCGGTCGGGGGTGAGCCGGACGACGAGGTGGCGGCGCCAGATCTCGTCGTCGCGCTCGGGCCGGTCCTCGCGCCAGTGGCAGCCGCGGGTCTCCTCGCGCTCCCGGGCGGCAGCGACCAGGACGCGTGAGACGAGGAGGAGGTTGGTGGCCTCCCATGCCTCGACGCCGGGCACCGCGACCTTGGGCTCGGCCGCCTCGGCGTCGACGGCGGCGCTGCGGTGCAGGGCCTCCAGTTCGTCGGCGGCGGTGGCGAGGCTGGCTGCGGAACGGAGGACTCCGGCGCCCTGGGTCATGATCCGCTGGATCTGCGGCCGCACCTCGGAGGCAAGGAGCGGGGAGGGGGCGGGGAGTCCGGCGGCCGGCATCACGGAGGCCGGTGCCTGCGCGGTGCGCGGACCGTTCGCGACGATGTCCGCAGCGATGCGCTCGGCGAAGACCAGCCCCTCCAGGAGCGAGTTGGACGCCAGCCGGTTCGCGCCGTGCACGCCCGTGCAGGCGACCTCTCCGCACGCGTACAGGCCCGGGACCGTCGTCCGGCCGCGCAGGTCGGTGCGGATGCCGCCGGAGGCGTAGTGCGCGGCGGGCGCCACCGGGACGGGTTCGGTGATCGGGTCGATGCCGTTGGCGCGGCAGGCCGCCAGGATCGTGGGGAACCGGTGCTCCCACATCTCGGCGCCGAAGTGGCGGGCGTCGAGATACATGTGGTCCGTGCCGTGCAGCTGCATCTGGCGGGTGATGGCCTTGGCGACGATGTCGCGGGGGGCCAGCTCCGCCAGTTCGTGCTGTCCGACCATGAACCGCGTACCGGACGCGTCGACGAGATGGGCGCCCTCGCCCCGTACCGCTTCCGATACGAGGGGCTGCTGGCCCTCGGAGTCCGCGCCGAGGAAGAGGACCGTCGGGTGGAACTGGACGAACTCGAGGTCGGAGACCTCCGCGCCGGCCCGCAGGGCGAGCGCGACACCGTCGCCGGTGGAGACCGGCGGGTTGGTGGTGGCGGAGAAGACCTGGCCCATGCCGCCGGTGGCAAGGACCACCGCGGGGGCGTGGACCGCGCCGACGCCGTCGTGCTGGCCCTCGCCCATAACGTGCAGGGTGACGCCCGCGGTACGCCCTTCGGCGTCCGTCAGCAGGTCCAGCACCAGGGCGTTCTCCACGGTGTGGAGGGCGGCGGAGCGGACCGCCTCGACCAGGGTGCGGGAGATCTCTGCACCCGTCGCGTCCCCGCCCGCGTGGGCGATACGGCGGCGGTGGTGGCCGCCCTCGCGGGTGAGCGCGATGTCGCCGGTGTCGGTGGTGTCGAAGTGCGCGCCGGTCTCGATCAGGCGGCGTACGGCGTCGGGGCCCTCGGTGACCAGGGTCCGCACCGCGGACTCGTCGCACAGGCCCGCGCCCGCGACCAGGGTGTCGGCCAGGTGCTGTTCGGGGGTGTCGCCCTCGCCGAGCGCCGCAGCGATGCCGCCCTGCGCCCAGCGGGTGGAGCCGTCGTCGAGGCGGGCCTTGGTGACGACGACGGTGGCGAGGCCAGCGGCCGCGCAGCGCAGCGCGGTGGTGAGGCCGGCGACGCCGGAGCCGACCACCACGACATCCGCGTCGATGGCCCAGCCGGGGGCGGGGGCGGTCAGCCGTATTCCGGTCACGTGTCGGCTCCGAAGGTCAGCGGGATGTTGTCGATGAGTCGGGTGGCACCCACCCGTGCGGCAACGGCGAGGATCGCGTCACCGGTGGTCCGGTCATCGGGGATCTCGGTGAAGTCAGCGGGGTCCACCAGCGCCAGATAGTCCAGTGCGAGCGGGGGCTGCGCGGCGGCCGCGTCGTCGAGGATCGTGCGTGCGGCTGCGCGCACCGCCGCGGGTCCGTCGCCGGGCCGGGCCCAGGCCACCGCCTGGGTGTCGGCGGCCGCGCGGACCTCGCCGAGGCGGGTGAGCGCCGCGGCCCGGCCCGTCGTCGCCGTAGTGGTCTGGGCGCGGGCCTGCAGCGCCTGCTGGGCGGCCAGCCGGTCCCGGGCGGCGAACAGGGCCCGGGAGAGAGCGAGGGCCGTGCGGCGCTCCTCGGCGTCGAGGAAACGGTTGCGGCTGGAGAGCGCGAGGCCGTCGGGCTCGCGGACCGTCTCCACGCCGACGATCTCCACCGGGAAGTTCAGATCGCGCACCATGCGGCGGATCAGCGCCAGCTGCTGGGCGTCCTTCTGTCCGAAGAACGCCGCATCGGGGCGGGTGAGGTGCAGCATCTTGGCGACGACGGTCAGCATCCCGTCGAAGTGTCCGGGGCGGGACGCACCTTCCAGACGCTCGCCCATCGCGCCCGCGTCGATCCTGACCTGCGGTTCGCCGCCGGGGTAGACCTCCTCGACGGACGGGGCGAAGACGCCGTCGGCGCCGGCCGCGCCCGCGACGGCGAGATCGGCATCGAGGGTACGGGGGTAGCGGTCGAGGTCCGCCGCCTCACCGAACTGCAGCGGGTTGACGAAGACGGTGACGACGACCTGGCCGTCCGGGCCCGCGGCGGTGCGTGCGGCACGGATCAGGGTGGCGTGGCCCTCGTGCAGGGCGCCCATCGTCATGACGAGGGCCCGCGGCCCCGTGCGTGCGCCGAACGCGTCGAGCTCGGCCGCCGTACGCAGCAGCGTGGTCGCTCCGGTCGTATTCATCGGATCCCTCCCGGTCCTGTGCTGCCCGCGCCGCCCGCACCGGTCCCGCCGTCGGACAGGACGCCGAGCAGGTCCTCCGCCAGTTCCGGCTTGAGCAGGCCGTGCGCGAGCGCCCGGTCGGCGGTGGCACGGGCCATGGCGAGGTAACCGGCCACGGTCTGCGGGGCGTGCCTGCGCAGCTCGCCGATGTGCGCGGCGACCGTGCCTGCGTCCCCGCGGGCCACCGGGCCGGTCAGCGCGTTGTCACCGGAGCGCAGCGCGTTGTCGAGTGCGGCGCCGAGGAGCGGGCCGAGCATCCGGTCGGGGGCCGCGACCCCTGCCGTGCGCAGCAGCTCCATCGACTGGGCGACCAGAGTGACCAGGTGGTTCGCGCCGAGGGCGAGCGCCGCGTGATAGAGCGGCCGGGACTCCTCCGCGATCCATTCCGGTTCGCCGCCCATCTCGATGACCAAGGCCTCGGCGGCGAGCCGCAGCTCCTCGGGGGCGGTGACTCCGAAGGAGCAGCCGGCCAGCCGCTGTACGTCGACAGCGGTGCCGGTGAACGTCATCGCCGGGTGCAGGGCGAGCGGCAGGGCGCCGGCCCGCAGCGCGGGGTCCAGGACCCGGGTCCCGTAGCGCCCCGACGTGTGGACGATCAGCTGTCCCGGGCGGACCGCGCCCGTCTCGGCGAGGCCCTCGACCAGGCCGGGCAGGGCGTCGTCGGGGACGGTCAGCAGCACCAGCTCGGCGCGGGCGAGCACCTCTGCGGGCTGCACGAGGGGCACATGGGGCAGAAGCGTGGCGGCGCGGCGCACGGACGCGTCGGAGACACCCGAGACGGCGACCGGACGGTGTCCGGCGAGCTGCAGGGATGCGGCGAGGGCGGGGCCGACACGGCCCGCGCCCACGACGCCGACGGTGAGGCGGGCGGGGCGGTCCCTCGCGTCGAGGGGCTCCCTGGGTGTTGTTGCGTTCACGCGGCGATGGCCTTCCGTTCCAGTCCGCGGGGGGTACCGGACGATTTCTTTGCATGCTACGCCAGCGTTTCGTCCGGACTCCCGGCCGTCCACAGGCTGTGGACGAGCACATGGATCGCCGGCGGGGCAGGGGCCGCGAAATGGTATGGGCGGGGGCGGCGCTCTGCGTGATGATCGTCCCATGGCAGACACGGATGAGCAGGTGCAGGTGCAGGTACGCGACGAGGTACGGGATGGCTCCCCGGACGACGAACAGGCGGAGCGCCTTCGCCGGATCGGCGCCTGGCGGCGGGCCGAGCGGGCCCTGGCGCGGCCGCAGGTCGACCGCACCCTCGGAGAACAACTGGCCGACCTCGCCGCGCACGCCGCGTCCGTCTCCGACCCGGACCAGCCCGTGGACATCTACGGCGACGGCGTCGTCGCCCAGCTGGAGACGCGGATCGCCGGGCTGCTGGGCATGGAGGCGGCGGCGTTCTTCCCGACCGGGACGATGGCACAGCAGGTAGCCCTGCGCTGCTGGGCGGGGCGCACCGGCAATCCGACCGTGGCGCTGCACCCGCTCGCCCACCCCGAGGTGCACGAGCGCGGCGCGCTGGGGGCGGTGAGCGGGCTGCGTACCGTCCACCCGACGTCCGCGCCGCGGCTGCCCACCGCGGAGGAGATCCGCGACTTCGCCGAACCGTTCGGCACGCTGATGCTGGAGCTGCCGCTGCGCGACGCCGGTTTCGTCCTGCCGGAGTGGGAGGAGCTGGAGGCCGTGGTGGCGGCCGCGCGCGAACGTGATGCGGTGGTGCACATAGACGGCGCGAGGCTGTGGGAGTGCGCCCCCCGGTTCGGGCGCGACCTGCCGGAGATCGCGGCGCTGGCGGACAGCGTGTACGTGTCGTTCTACAAAAGCCTCGGCGGGCTGTCGGGCGCGGCGCTCGCCGGTCCCGAGTCCCTGATCGAGGAGGCGCGCACCTGGCGCCACCGGTACGGCGGGCAGCTCTTCCAGCAGTTCCCGGCGGCACTGGCCGCGCTGATCGGCCTGGAACGGGAGCTGCCGAAACTGGCTTCGTACGTGGCGCAGGCGAAGGTGGTGGCCGGGGCGCTGACCGACGGGTTCGCGGAGTCCGCGGTGCCGTGGTTCCGGGTGCATCCGGAACCGCCTCACACGCAGCAGTTCCAGGTGTGGCTGCCGTATCCGGCGGATGCCCTGACGGAGGCGGCAGTGCGGCAGGCGGAGGAGACGGGCGTGGCGCTCTTCCGCAGGTGGCACCCGGCCACCGCGGGGCCGCCCGGGATCTCGTACACGGAGGTCACGGTGGCGGAGGCGGGGCTGGAGTGGACGAAACGGGATGTGCGGGAGGCGGTGGGGGAGTTCGTGCGGCGACTGGCCTAGGGCCTGTCCGTCCTCGACCGCCGGACGGGGCGGCCGGTGGCGCCAGGGCCACCGGCCCGGTCAGCGGGCGCCCCGGTCGTCCGAGGACCCGTTCCGTCCTCACACGCCGGACGGGCCGGGACCGACGGGCCGGGCGGGGCTGCCGGACCGGCCGACGGTGCCCGGCGGGCGGCGGGTGAGGCGTTCTCGGAGGGCCGTTCTCCAGCGGCGGTACGCCGGGCGGCCTTCGATCACCGCTTCGAAGCGGCGGGCGTCGCGGGCCTGCCGCACGACCTCCCAGTCGTGCCGGCCAGGCAGTGGCGGCGGCTCTTCCCCGTGCTGAGCTGCGCGGTAGCTGTCGATCATGTGTTGCTGCATCGCGTCCATGACCTCAGCCTGAGCCGCTCCGGCAGGTCCGGCCCGTCGATTGACGACCACCGTCAAATGGCGCGTGACGCTCTCGCCGCACCCCGCACTATGGAGGGGTGAGCGTGAACATCGACATCGCGGGACTGCCGTCCGAACGCATCGTCTTCGAGACCTCGCCCCTCGCCGAGTTGGGGCTCGCGCTGCATGCGCTCTCCGAGCCGGGGCACCACCCCGGCCTGCACGGCTGGGCGACGGCGACCGGCAGTGCGCTGGAGCCGGACCTGGCCGACCGTCTGCACGAGGCCGAGTTCCTGTGGCGGAACACGTTCTCGGACGTCTTCATGGCGTTCGCCGGGGTCCGCGGCGGTGACGGCAGGACCGGGGCGACGCTCGCCGAGGACCTCGACATCCTCGACCGGCTGGACGATGAGCGGTTCGTCGCCTCCGCCCTGGAGTTCACCTGCGCCAGCCTGTACGGGATCGGCGCCCCCTCCCCGCTCAGCGACCCGGGCATGCGCGCCCGCGCCCTGGACATGGCGGCGGCGCGCGGTCCGCGGCAGGTGGAGTTCACCCAGCAGTTGCTGGCCAACCCCGCCCCCGTACGCCGCTGGGTCCGGCGCCTCTTCGAGGACTGCGACGAGGCGTTCTTCGCGGACACCTGGCGCCGAGTCCAGGTCCAGCTGGTCGCCGACGCCCGGCACAAGACGGATCTGCTGCGACGCAAGGGCGTCGGCGAGGCGCTGGGCGCGGTGTCCGCAGCGCTCTCGCTCGACGAGAGCGGCAGCCGGATCAGCGTCGACAAGATGACCGAGGGTTCGACCACCGCGACCGACCCGTCCATCGGCGCCGGGCTGACCCTCATCCCGTCCAGCTTCGGCTGGCCGCATCTGATGGTGCTGCACGCACCCGGCTGGCGCCCGGTGATCCACTACCCGGTGCACCGCCCGGAGCTGCCGTCCCCCGCCTCGGTCGAGCTCCTGCAGCTGCGGATGGAGGCGCTGGCCCACCCCCTGCGGATGCGCCTGTGCCGCAACCTCGCCCGTTCCCCGTACACCACCGGTGAACTCGCCGACTCGCACAACATCACGGCGCCCGAGGTCTCCCGGCATCTTTCGGTACTGAAGAAGGCCGGCCTGGTCACCACGCGCCGCCGCGGCCGCTACGTACTGCACCAGCTGGACCTGACCGTGGTGGCCCGGCTCGGCAGCGACTTCCTGGAGGGTGTGCTGCGGTGAGCGGCACCGGGCGCCGTGGGCCCGGTCCAGCCGCCTGCGCCTGAGAGCCTGTCGGGTGACCTTCGTCCGCCTGGTCAGAGGTCGCCCGACAGGCTGTGAGCCCGGACGGTCCCGCGGAGAGGCCGCGATGCCGGTCAGCCCGCCCCGCCCCCGCCGGCCCGCACCAGCCCCGTCTCGTACGCGAGGACGACGACCTGCACCCGGTCGCGCAGGTTCAGCTTGGTGAGGATGCGGCCGACGTGCGTCTTCACCGTCGCCTCGGACAGCACCAGGCGTGCCGCGATCTCGCCGTTCGACAGGCCCTGCGCCACCAGCAGCATCACCTCGCGTTCGCGTTCGGTGAGCTTGCCGACGTCCTTGTGCTGCGGTTCGCTGCCGCTGCTCGGCAGCAGGGGCGAGAAGCGGTCGAGCAGTCGCCGCGTGGTGGACGGGGCGACGACCGCGTCTCCGCTGTGCACCGACCGGATCGCGGCGAGCAGCTCACCCGGCGGCACGTCCTTGAGCATGAAGCCGCTGGCCCCCGCCTTCAGTCCGGAGAAGGCGTACTCGTCGAGGTCGAAGGTGGTCAGGATGAGCACCTTGGGCGCATCGGGCATGCCACAGATGCGCCGGGTCGCCTCGACACCGTCCAGCCTCGGCATGCGGACGTCCATCAGCACCACATCCACGGCGGTGGAACGAAGGTTCTCGATCGCCTCCGCGCCGTCGCCGGCCTCGGCGACGACCTCCATGTCCGGCTGGGCTGCGAGCACCATCCGGAAACCGGTGCGCAGCAGCACCTGGTCGTCAACGAGCATCACGCGGATCGCCATGAGGGTCCTTGTCTCCTGTTCCTGTCCGGCAAGGGTCAGCCGGCTAGTGGGCGGGCTTGAGCGGCAGCAGCGCGCTGATCCGGAAACCGCCGCCGGGGCGCGGCCCGGCGTCGAGCGTGCCGCCGACCATGCCGACCCGCTCCCGCATGCCGATCATCCCGTGGCCCGCGCCGTCGGCGCCGCCGTCCTCGTACAGTTCGTGCGCGGCGCCCCGGCCGTCGTCCTCGACCAGCAGCCCGAGCCCGTCGTCGAAGTAGACCAGCCGCACACTCGCACCGGCGTCCGGGCCCCCATGCTTACGGGTGTTGGTCAGAGCCTCCTGCACGATGCGGTACGCGGTCAGCTCGACCCCGCTGGGGAGCGGGCGCGGGGTGCCCTCGATCTTGAAGTCCACTGCCAGGCCGGTCTGCCTGACCTGCTCGATCAGTTCCTCGATCTGCTCGACGTCGGGCTGCGGAACGTACTCCCCGCTCTCCCGGGCGTCGCCGGTCCGCAGCACGCCGAGCAGCCGGCGCATCTCGGCAAGGGCCTGCCTGCCGGTGCTGGAGATCGTCTCCAGGGCCTGCCGGGCCTGGTCGGGCGCCGCGTCCATCACGTACGCCGCACCGTCGGCCTGCACCACCATGACGGAGACGTTGTGTGCGACGACATCGTGCAGTTCGCGGGCGATACGGGCCCGCTCGGCGGCCACCGCGACCTTCGACTGCGCCTCGCGCTCCCGCTCCAGCCGGGCAGCGCGCTCCTCCAGCTGGTCGAAGTACGCCCGCCGGGTCCGCATCGAGTCGCCGAGCACCCAGGCGAGCACGAACGGCACCGTCATGACGACGGCGACGAAGACCTCCTGCGCCCAGCCGCCCCGCATCTCGTTCGGCCAGCGCAGCTGTGAGAGAGCGGCCGCGGAGAGACTGCACACCAGCGCGAGCCGGGACGCCCAGCGTTCACCGATCGTGGCCACGGTGAAGATGATCACCAGCATGGCGAAGTTCGCGACGCTCGGTCTGACACCGAACGCCAGCTGCGCGACGCCCATCGCGACGGCGAGCAGCAGCATCTTCTCCGGTGCCCTGCGGCGCAGCGCGACGACCAGGCAGAGGCCGATGATGACCGGCACGGCGGGGAGCCGCTCCGATCCGCGGCCCGAGTCGGCCACCACGGACAGGCCGGAGAGACCGAGGAGGACGACAGCCCAGAAGATGTCGACGCCCGTCGGGTGTCTGCGGATGAAGTCGTAGAGGCGCTGCACGTGACCCAGCGTAGGGAAGGCCGACGGGTGACTGGGTCAGCCGAAGGGCCGATCCGGTTCCCGGGACCATACTCCCCAGGGTGGAGACTTGGCTCCGTGACGGATGAGTGGCGTGGGTGGCAGGAGGCGGCACAGGCCGCTTTGTACGGGGACGGGGGGTTCTACCGCAGCCCCGAGGGGCCTGCCGGGCATTTCCGTACCTCCGTACATGCCTCACCGCTGTTCGCCGCCGCCGTGGCCAGACTGCTGGCCGGGACGGCGCGGGAGCTGGGCACGGACCGGGTCGATCTGGTCGACCTCGGGGCCGGGCGGGGCGAGCTGCTGACGGGGGTGCTGGCGGCGCTGCCGGGCATCGCTCCGGCGGGGCTCGCGGTACGGGCGTACGCGGTGGAGATCGCCGCCCGGCCGCCGGGGCTTGACCCCCGGATCGAGTGGTGCGCCGAGCCGCCGCAGGGGGTGCGGGGGCTGCTGTTCGCCAACGAGTGGCTGGACAACGTGCCGACGCCGGTCACGGAGACCGACGCGGACGGCGTCGACCGGTATGTGCTTGTCCGGACGGTGGACGGCACGGAACGGCTGGGCGCACCGGTGACCGGAGCGGACGCCGAGTGGCTGCGCCGCTGGTGGCCGTCGGCCGGTCCCGGCAGCCGCGCGGAGATCGGGCGGCCGCGCGACGAGGCGTGGGCGCGGGCGGTCGCCACCCTGTCCGAAGGGCTCGCGGTGGCGGTCGACTACGCCCACGTACGGGAGGCCCGGCCGCCGTTCGGCACGCTGACCGGTTTCCGGGCCGGGCGCGAGGTGCGGCCGGTGCCGGACGGCAGCTGCGACCTGACCTCGCATGTGGCGCTGGACGCGTGCGCGGCGGCGGGTGCGAGGGGCGGCACGGAGCCGGAGGTGGTGGATCAGCGGGAGGCGTTGCGGGGGCTGGGGGTCAGCGGGGAGCGGCCGCCGCTCGCACTCGCCTCGACCGACCCGGCGGCGTATGTGCGGGCGCTGGCGTCGGCGGGCGAGGCGGCCGAGCTGACCGCACGGGGCGGGCTGGGCGATTTCGAGTGGCTGATGCAACGGGTCGGGGCCACCAGCCTGTCGAGCCCCTCCGGTGTTTGACGAGCGGGCTCCGCGGCGGCGCCCCGGAGGCAACGCGGCCCGGGGTCCCGGGCGGACGGGCCGGAAAGCCCGGGGCCCAAAGCGCGCGGGGCGGCGCGCAGGGAATACTGGCCGTATGACGGAGACGACGGTCGGCATCGGTGGCGCGGCGGAGAGCACCGACATGGTGCTCAACATCGGGCCGCAGCACCCCTCGACACATGGCGTGCTCCGTCTGCGGATCGTTCTCAACGGCGAGCGGATCCAGCACGCCGAGCCGGTCATCGGCTATATGCACCGCGGTGCGGAGAAGCTCTTCGAGGCGCGCGACTACCGGCAGATCGTGATGCTCGCCAACCGTCACGACTGGCTGTCGGCCTTCTCCAACGAGCTGGGTGTCGTGATGGCTGTCGAGCGGATGCTCGGCATGGAGGTCCCGGAGCGCGCGGTCTGGACGCGGACGCTGCTCGCCGAGCTGAACCGGGTGCTGAACCACCTGATGTTCCTCGGCTCGTACCCGCTCGAACTGGGCGGCATCACCCCGGTGTTCTACGCCTTCCGGGAACGCGAGGAGCTCCAGGCCGTGATGGAGGAGGTCTCCGGCGGCCGGATGCACTACATGTTCAACCGGGTCGGCGGTCTCAAGGAGGACCTTCCGGCGGGCTGGCTCGGCCGCGCCCGGGACGCCGTCGCTTCGGTCCGCTCACGGATGGACGTGTACGACCGGCTGGTGCTCGGCAACGAGATCTTCCGGGGCCGTACCCGCGGTGTCGGTGTGCTGTCCGCCGAGACCGTGCACGCGTACGGGGTGTCCGGGCCGATCGCCCGCGCCTCCGGGGTCGACTTCGATCTGCGGCGCGACGAGCCGTATCTGGCGTACGGGGAGCTGCAGGACACCCTCAAGGTCGTCACCCGCACCGAGGGCGACTGTCTGGCCCGGTTCGAGTGCCTGCTGGAACAGACCCACAACTCGCTGGACCTGGCGGACGCCTGCCTGGACCGGATGGCCGGGCTGGCGCCCGGTCCGATCAACCAGCGGCTGCCCAAGGTGCTGAAGGCCCCTGAGGGCCACACCTACGCCTGGACCGAGAACCCGCTCGGGATCAACGGGTACTACCTGGTGTCCAAGGGCGAGAAGACCCCGTACCGGCTGAAGCTCCGCTCCGCCTCGTACAACAACATCCAGGCGCTCACCGAACTGCTGCCGGGCACACTGGTCGCCGACATGGTCGCGATCCTGGGCTCGCTGTTCTTCGTCGTCGGCGACATCGACAAGTAGCTGCGCCGACGACCGGCGGCAGGACAGGGCCTACGAGATCGCGCTGCGCAGCTCCACGACGTCCAGTTGCTCCGTCTCGTCGTGCGCGGTCAGGTCGATGACCTTGCCGACGGCGCGGTTCTGCGCCGTCCCCGTGCGGTGCGCTGCCAGCGCCTCCTCGCCGACCACATCCGCGAGGTCCTCGTTCTGCACGGACTCGATCGCGGCGCGCGCCTTCTGCGTACCGAAGAAGTCGAAGCTGCCCTGCGGCACCGGATGGCGGCGGGACGCGGCGTACGGAACGACCGCACTGGCTGCCGGGACGGCGCGCGGCGCGGGGAGCGCGGTGGACGGGCGGGCCTGAGGCAGGGCGGCCGACGGGCGGCGGTGCTGCTCGACAGCGGCCGCCACGTGCTTCCCCTTGCGCTCCTCCGCCTCTAGGGCGCGCTCCGCGAGATCGCGCTTCCTGGCCCGCTCGGCGGTGCGGCGGGCCTCCTGAAGCGCGGCATTGCGGGTGAGGTCCTGCAGGGCCTGGGCGGCGCGCGCATACGCGGCCGGTGTCGGCGTGGAGCGGCCGGTGGGCAGTTCCTGGGGCGAGGCGGCCGCTTCGAGCGCGAGTTGCCTGCGTCCCTCCAGCGCGCTGGCCCGCTCGGTCTCGGCGTTGGCGTAACGGCGCAGCAGTGCGGCGTGCTCGCCGCGCAGACCGGCGAGCTCCACACGCTTGCGGCGCAGCTTCGTCTCCAGCCGGACACGCAGGGCCCGCGACTCCTCCAGGTCGGCCTCGAGCTCCGCGACGCGCTCCTCGGTCTTCCATTCGTCGTTTGCGCGGGCACGCATCAGTTCCGCGACGCGACGGCCGGCCTCCTGGTCCCAGGAGCGCATCAGATACGCACCGGTGACGGCGGCGGCCGCAGCGACGGCGACCAGTCCGCGCAGGACCAGGGGCTCGGCGAGGAGCCAGGCGCCTGCAGCACAGACGACCGACGCTCCGGCGACGACCGAAGGCGGAAGGATTCTGTGCAGAGGTGGCGAATGGCGATGACGTCCACGTGGCATGGCCTGAAATTTACCGTGTGTACGGGTCGCTTGGGAGGCCGCCCGGCGATCTGTTCCACGGCGGTTACCTGACGGGTTGCCCGACGGCCCCCGAAGCGGTCCCTTCCTACTTCTTGATCAGACCTTTCGACTGCAGATAGTCCTTGGCCACATCGGCCGGCTTGGCACGCTCGGCGTCGACCTTGCGGTTCAGTTCCGCGAGGTCCTCGGTGGTGAGCGTCTTGGTGAGCTTGCCGAGCGCATCGGCAATGTCCTGCGCTCCGGCGTCCTTGGCGTTGAGAACCGGAATGACGTTGTCCGCATTCTGGAGCTTCTTGTCGTCCTCCAGGAACACCAGGTTGAAGCTGTCCAGCACCGCGTCCGTGGTGGTCGTGAGGACCAGCTGGTCCTTGCCGTCCTTGACGGCCTGCTTGGACTGCGGGGTGCCGACTCCCTTCGGGTCGATACCGGTGACATCAATGCCGTACGTCTTCTTCAGACCCGGTGCGCAGAAGGGCCGCACCTCGCACTCGTCACCCGCCGCGATCTTCACCTTCAGCTTGGACGCACCCAGATCCGAAAGGGACTTGAGCTTGTTCTTGTCGGCGAATTCCTTGGTCACCGCGAACGCGTTCTGGTCGACCGCTTCGCCGTACGGGAGCACCTTCAGTCCGCGCGGGGCGGCGAGCTTCTCCAGCGCGGCGGTGGTGGCCGCCGCGTCACCGGAGGCGACCGGATTCTTCTCGGCCGTCTTCGCGCCGTTCGCCTTGGCGTTGAGGAATTCGGCGATCGTCGCCGCGTATTCGGGTACGACGTCGATCTCGCCCTTCTCCAGGGACGGCTCGTACAGTTCCCGGTTCTTCACCGTGGTGACCGAGGTGCTGTATCCGGTGTCGCCGAGGATCTGCGCGTACAGCTCGGCGAGCACCTTGGACTCGGTGAAGGCCGCGGCGCCGACGACGAGCGAGCCCTTCTTCCCCGAGTCACCGGACGCGGCGGAGCCACCCTTGTCCTTCTCCAGGCTGTCGCCGCCGCAGGCGGCGAGCGAGCCGGCCAGCGCGACCATGCCGATGACCGCGCCCGCTATGCGCGAGGTCTTGCTCATGATGTTCTCCGTCCACAGCAACAGGGCTGATTACAAGTCGTGTCGGGCAATCGGATGGGTCAGGCGGTCCGGCGGCGGCGGAGCGGCGACAGGGCCCGGTCCAGCCCCACCAGCACGGCCTCCACCGCCAGGGCGAGCACGGCGACGAGCAGCGCTCCGGCAACCACCTGCGGTGTGTTGTACGTGTTGAAGCCGGCGGTGATGATGCGGCCGAGCCCGCCCTGACCGACCATGGCGGCGATCGTCGCCGTGGCGATCACCTGGACCGCCGCAGAGCGCAGGCCGGCCATGATCATCGGGTAGGCGAGCGGGAGCTCGACCCGTACGAAGAGCTGGCCGCCCGACATCCCCATGCCGCGCGCCGCCTCGGCCACCGACCGGTCCACCTCCGTCATCCCGACATAGGCGTTGGTCAGCAGCGGCGGCACGGCGAACAGGACCAGCGCGCTGATCGTCGGCACATAACCGGCGTTGCGCAGCGGCGACACCATGAACAGGGCCAGCACCGCGAAGACCGGAATCGCCCGCCCCACATTGGAGAGGTTCACGGCCAGTGCGCCACCCTTCCCGATGTGCCCCAGGTACAGAGCGACCGGCAGCGCGATCGCGCAGGCCAGCGCGAGTGACACCCCGCTGACGTACAGATGCTCGCCGAGCCGGTGCCCCGCCCCGCTCTCCCCCGACCAGTTGGCGCCGGTGGTCAGCCAGGTCCAGGCCTCGCCGAGTACTCCCATGGGTCAGGCCGCCTTCACCTTGGCGACCGCACCCACGGCGTCGCGCGTCGTGCGTATGCGGGTCCAGGGCGTCAGCAGCCGCTGCACCCCGAGCAGCAGCAGGTCCGCGGCCACCGCGAGCAGCACGCAGAGCACCGAAGCGGTGAGCACCTGCGCCTTGAAAAAGCTCGGCAGGGCGTCCTCGATGAGGTTGCCGAGGCCGCCTCTGCCGACGATCGAGCCGACCGTGGTCAGCGCGATGGTGGAGACGGTGGCGATCCGGACCCCGGCCATCACCGCGGGCAGGGCGAGCGGGAGTTCGACCTCCCACAGGAGTCGGCCCGGCCCGTATCCCATGCCCTTCGCGGCGTCCTTCGCCTCCTGCGGCACGGCTTCGAGCCCGGCCAGGATGTTCCGTACGAGAATGGTCAGCGAATACAGCACCAGACCGGTGACGACCAGTGCGGCCGAGAGCCCGAACAGCGGCAGCAGCAGCGAGAACATCGCCAGCGACGGCACGGTGTAGAGCACCGTCGTCAGTCCGAGCACCGGTCCCGCAATACGCCGGCTGCGGCGCGCGAGCAGCGCCAGCGGAAATGCCACCAGGAGTCCGATCACCACCGAGACAGCGGTGAGCCAGATGTGCTGAACGGTCGCATCGGTCAACTCCTGGCTACGGGAACGGAGATACTCACCGCAGATCCAGTCGTTCGTCACCAGGCAGTTCTGTCCGGCCATCCGTCCCCCACCTCCCGGTTGCCTGTCCGTACTGATGTCTGGCGACTCTATCCCCGACCACTGACAATCACCGAGGCCGTTGTGTTCCAGCAACATGTCCTTCACAGAACACGCGCCACAATGGGGAACCATGATCCGTTTCGAGCACGTCACCAAGCGGTACGCCGACGGCACGACCGCAGTCGACGACCTTTCCTTCGAAGTGGCCGAGGGCGAACTGGTCACGCTCGTAGGGCCGTCCGGCTGCGGCAAGACCACCACCATGAAGATGGTGAACCGGCTGGTCGAACCGACCGAGGGCCGGATATTCCTTGGCGGGGACGACATATCCGCCATCGACCCCGTGCAGCTCCGCCGCCGTATCGGCTATGTGATCCAGCAGGTCGGGCTGTTTCCGCACAAGACGGTGCTGGAGAACACCGCGACGGTTCCTCATCTCCTCGGCTGGAAGCGGGGAAAGGGCCGCGAGCGCGCCGCCGAACTCCTCGACCTCGTCGGACTCGATCCTTCCGTTTATGGTGACCGATATCCGGACCAGCTCTCCGGTGGTCAGCGCCAACGCGTGGGAGTGGCCAGGGCGCTGGCCGCGGATCCGCCGGTACTGCTGATGGACGAGCCTTTCGGCGCGGTCGACCCGGTGGTCCGTGAACGGCTGCAGAACGAATTCCTCAAACTCCAGGCCCAGGTCCGGAAAACCGTGTTGTTCGTCACGCACGACATCGAGGAAGCCGTCCGGCTCGGCGACCGCATCGCCGTCTACGGACAGGGTTCCATCGAGCAGTTCGACTCCCCCGCGACCGTGCTCGGCGCCCCCGCCACCCCGTACGTCGCGGACTTCGTCGGCGCCGACCGCGGCCTCAAGCGGCTCTCCGTGACCCCCATCGAGGAGAACGACCTCGACCAGCCGCCCGTCGTCCATCTGGACGACCCGCTCTCCCGGGCGACCGAGCGGCTGCGTGCCGAGGGTGCGCGCTGGGCCGTCGTCCTGGACGCCGACGACCATCTGCACGGCTGGATCCCGGCAGGCACCGCCCTCACCGAGGCCAAGGGCACGGTCCGCGAACACGCCCGCCGCATGGAGGCGTGGCTCCCCGTCGGCGCCCCGCTCAAGCAGGCGTTCGCCACGATGCTGCAGCACGACGCGGGCTGGATCGCGGTCATCGACAAGGAGAGCACCGGCCGGTTCCTCGGAGTGCTCACCCCCGCCCGCCTCCATGAGGCGCTGCGCCGCTCGATCGACGCGGACGCCCAGGACCTGCCGCGCGCCGCCGTGAACGTGGAGACGGTGGCCCGGGCAGGCTCGCTCTGAGAGGAGCTCACCAAATGGGAGCTCCTCTGAACCGGGGGCACCCGCCCGGCATCTCCACGAGCCCGCCGCACCCGGTCAGTTCTCGCTCAGCCGGCTGCTCAGCCAGTCCAGCGCCGAAGGGATCTCCCGCCGCCAGGTGTTGAAGTTGTGCCCGCCGCTGTCCAGCACGATCGAGGAGACCTGGGCGGGCGCCTTCACCTTCGCCATGAACCTCTTCGTACTCCGGTAGTTCCCCTCGCCGTGCCGTGACGTCGTCACCAGAAACGACGAGTTGGGCTGGGGCAGATGGTCCAGGCACCACAGCAGGTTCGCGCGCTCGCGCTCCGCCCGGTTGCCGTGGAAGAGGTCACCGGTCGTCGGGTCCTCGGCCGCCTTGTAGTACGCGGACAGACCGACGCTCGCCGCGAACCTGTCCGGGTGGTGCAGGCCGATCTTCAGTGCGCAGTACCCACCGGTCGAGTCGCCGATGATGCCCCAGTTCCGTGCCCGCTTCCCGATCCGGTACGAGTCCGAGACCGCCTGGGGCAGATCCTTCGCGAAGAACGTCTCGGTCTGCGGCCCGCCCGCTATGTCCACGCACTCGGTGTCCCGCGGCGGCGCGACCGTGGGCCTCAGCATCACCAGGATCATTGGCTGTGCCCGTCCGGCTTTCACCCGATCGAGTGCGGTGCGTGGATACGCAAGACCCTTCAGGAGGTTCTCCGCGACGCCCGGATAGCCGGTGAGGACGACGACCGCGGGGAACTTCCGGTTGGCGTACTCCGGCTGGAAGTACTCCGGCGGCAGATACACGTACGCCGAACTCTTGATCTTCGACCGTCGCCCCTCGATGACGACCTTGTCGATCCGGCCGGCCACCGTCGGGCGCAAATCACCGGGGACGTTCGGCTGCTGTATCCCGACCCGGACAATGTTCTTCGACGCCAGGGTCCTGGCCGCCCCGTCCGTGACCACGCCCAGTTCCTGCTGCCCACCGAAGAGATCGGCCCAGGAGCCGTAGAACTGAAAAGAGTTGTTCGCCATCAGGCCGACCGATGTGAAGACCATCACCTGGGTCGCCAGCAGCAGGCCGACCCGGCCGAACACCGCAGGCACACTGCGGCGGGCCAGTCTCGGCCAGATCAGGACCGTGGCAGCGAACAGAACGACGGTGAGCACAGCGGACAGGATCAGAAATGTCTTGCTGGTGAGCCCCATGGTTGGGTGAGCTTTCTTGTCAGGAATTTTCCGGGTTGCGGGTGAACCCACCGCCCGGAAGCCTCGTCCTAGAGGTCGCACATTGTCCGGACCGCTTCGGCCGACGGACTCAAGAATCTCTCGCGGAGCCACGGGAAGCGATGTCTATCACGCTAGATGGGGATAAATCGGGATCGGTTCCGAACGCTGTACGCAAGTTCGTACGCGGACCGCGCCCCGAATCCGTACCGGCGCTCGTCGGCGCCTCCTGCAGCCTCGTCGGTCTCATCGACGTCGCCGCAGGGGTGTTCCCGCGCTTCCGGCACAGCCGGATGCACACGCTCGCCGAAGTCCTTCCAGGAGCCCTCGGCCCCTTCGCCGCCGCGCTGTCGCTGAGCGCAGGCGTCCTGCTGCTGCTCCTCGCCCACGGCCTCAAGCGGCACAAACGGCGGGCCTGGCGCGCCGCCGTGTTCCTGCTGCCGGCAGGCGCGGCAGCACAGTTCGTCTACCGGCACTCAATCCTCGGCACCCTCGTCTCCCTCACGCTCTGCGCTCTGCTGGTCCGCCACCGGAGTGAGTTCGCCGCGCTCCCCGACCCGCGCAGCCGTTGGAGGGCGCTGGCCAATTTTGTTCTCCTCGGAGCGGGTTCGCTCGGCCTGGGGCTGATCATCGTCTCCGTTCACCCCGGCCACGTCGTCGGCAACCCCTCCATCGCCGACCGTCTCCAGCACGTCCTGTACGGACTTTTCGGCTTCGAGGGCCCCGTCGAGTACGCCGGAGTGACCTCCTGGACCGTGGCCTACTCGCTGGGCGCACTCGGTCTGCTGACCGCCGTCACCACCATCTACCTCGCGTTCCGCCCCGAACATCCGGCCGCCCGGCTCACCGAGGAGGACGAGGTCCGGCTACGGGCCCTCCTCGACAAGCATGGCGGCCGCGACTCGCTCGGCCACTTCGCGCTCCGCCGCGACAAGGGCGTCGTCTTCTCCCCCAGCGGCAAGGCCGCCGTCTGCTACCGCGTGGTGTCCGGGGTGATGTTGGCCAGCGGCGACCCGATCGGTGACGTGGAGGCCTGGCCGGGCGCCATCGAACGCTTCATGGACGAGGCCAAGGCACACTCCTGGACCCCCGCGGTGATGGGCTGCAGTGAGACGGGCGGCGAGGTCTGGACCCGCGAGACCGGGCTCGACGCGCTGGAGCTCGGCGACGAGGCGGTGGTGGATGTCGCGGATTTCTCGCTCGCCGGGCGCGCGATGCGCAACGTGCGCCAGATGGTGAAGCGCATTGAGCGGAACGGTTACGAAACCCGTGTCCGGCGCGTCCGCGATATAGGCGAGACCGAGCTCGCCCGCATCCGGCGGGCCGCCGCCGACTGGCGCGGCACCGATACCGAGCGCGGCTTCTCCATGGCGCTCGGCCGGATCGGCGACCCGGCCGACAGCGACTGCGTCATCGCCACCGCCCACAAGGCCGACGAGCACACCGCCGACTCCCCGTACGGCGATCTGAAGGCTGTGCTCCACTTCGTCCCGTGGGGCACGGACGGCATGTCCCTGGAGCTCATGCGCCGCGACCGCGCCGCCGACCCCGGGATGAACGAGCTGCTGATCGTCGCCTCCCTGCACGACGCGCCCCGGCTCGGCATCGAACGTGTCTCGCTGAACTTCGCGATGTTCCGCTCGGCGCTCGCCCGCGGCGAGAAACTGGGCGCGGGCCCGGTGCTGCGGGGCTGGCGCGGGCTCCTGATCTTCCTGTCGCGCTGGTTCCAGATCGAGTCGCTCTACAAGTTCAACGCCAAGTTCCAGCCCCGCTGGGAGCCCCGCTTCGTCGTCTACCGCACCAGCCGCGACCTGCCCCGGATCTCGTTCGCCGCGATGCAGGCCGAGGGCTTCGTCAACGTCGGGCTGCCCCGTCCGTTCACCCGCCGATTCCCGGCCGCCCGGCCCCGGCCCTGCGCGCACACACCGGGTCCCGGACCGGAGCACGGTGCCGGCGCGGCGTAACACCACTCCGTACGGGCCTACGCTGGTCGCATGAGTACGTTGCGTGGACGAGGCACGGTCCAGGGCCTGCCGGAGTGGGACCGCTGTGCGGTCATGGGTGTCGTGAATGTGACCCCCGACTCCTTCTCCGACGGAGGCCGCTGGTTCGACACCACGGCCGCGATCAAGCACGGCCTCGACCTGGTCGCCGCAGGCGCCGATCTGGTCGATGTCGGCGGCGAGTCGACCCGTCCCGGTGCCAGCCGGGTGGACGAGGCCGAGGAGCTGAGGCGCGTGATCCCGGTCGTCCGGGGGCTGGCTGAGGAAGGCATCACGGTCTCCGTGGACACCATGCGGGCCCGGGTCGCCGAGCAGTCCGTCGCTGCAGGCGCGGCGCTGGTCAACGATGTGAGCGGCGGGCTCGCCGACCCGGACATGATCCCGGTCGTCGCCGCCGCCGGAGCGCCGTTCGTGGTCATGCACTGGCGTGGCTTCAGCGAGTCGATGAACAGCCGTGCGGTGTACGAGGACGTCGTCGCCGAGGTCGTCGCGGAACTGCGGACGCGGATGGACGCGGTGGTCGCGGGCGGTGTCGCCCCCGAACGGATCGTGATCGACCCCGGCCTGGGCTTCGCCAAGGACGCCGCCCACGATCTCTCCCTCGTCGCCCACCTCGACGAACTGCGCGCGCTGGGCCGCCCCCTGCTGGTCGCCGCCTCCCGCAAGCGGTTCCTCGGCCATGTGCTGGCCGGTGAGGGCGCCGCACCGCCACCCGCCCGGGAACGCGACGCGGCCACCGCCGCGATCTCCGCCCTCTCCGCCCAGGCGGGCGCCTGGGCGGTCCGGGTCCACGAGGTCCGGGCGACCGCCGACGCCGTCCGGGTCGCCCGCGCCGTCGAGGGAGCCACGTGAGCGACGACCAGGAACAGGTGGCCGCCGACATCGCAGCGGTCGAACAGGCCAACACCGCCTTCTACGAGGCGATGGAGCGCGGCGACCTGGACGAGCTCTCCGGGCTCTGGCTGCCCGGCGAGAACCTCACGATCTCCTGCGTCCACCCCGGCTGGCCGGTGCTCAGCGGACGCGGTGAGGTACTGCGCAGTTACGCCCTGATCATGGCGAACACCGAGTACATCCAGTTCTTCCTGACCGATGTCGGGGTCTCGATGACCGGGGACACGGCCCTGGTCACCTGCACCGAGAACATCCTCAGCGGCGGTCCCGCGGAGAATGGCGGCGAGCTCGGACCGCTGGTCGGCCAACTCGTCGTCGCCACCAATGTGTTCCGCCGCACCGAGGACGGCTGGAAGCTCTGGTCCCATCACGGGTCCCCGGTGCTGACCGAGGACGAGGACGAGGACGAATCGCCCTCCTGACCCCCTGCGGGGCACGGCCCCGTGCGGATACGCCCCCGGGGATTGAACTCCGGGCTTGCGGGGTAGGCGAAGCGCCCACCAGCCCCGCACGGTCCCGTCCATAGCCCCCGCGGGCGAGCACTGTCCGCGCTCGCAGGTAGATTCGAAACAGGGCACCTTGCCGTCCGCACGCGGCCCCGTGTCTCTACGACCAACAAGAGCAGGAGTGATTCGCGTGGATCGTGTCGCGCTGCGCGGCCTCAAGGCCCGTGGGAACCATGGCGTCTTTCCCCGGGAACGGGAAGAGGGCCAGACCTTCATCGTCGACCTGGTTCTCGGCCTCGACACCCGCCCCGCGGCAGCCGAGGACGACCTGACCAAGACCGTGCACTACGGCGTGGTCGCCGAGGAGGTCGTCGACATCGTGCAGGGAGAGCCGGTCGATCTGATCGAGACACTCGCAGAGCGCATCGCCCAGAAGTGCCTGGGACACGAAGGCGTCGAGGAGGTCGAGGTCGTCGTGCACAAGCCGGATGCGCCGATCACCGTCCCGTTCGACGACGTGACCATCACCATCACCCGGAGCCGAGCATGACAGCATTTTCTACCGAGGGGCAGAGCGACCCGACCGTACAGCCGGTGCCCGCGTCCGTGGTCGAGCAGGTCGACGCGGCGGACATCACCCTCTCCAACCCCAAACCGGCCGTGATCTCGCTCGGCTCCAACCTGGGCAACCGCCTGGAGACCCTGCAGGGCGCCATCGACGCCCTGGAGGACACCCCCGGCCTCCGGGTCAAGGCGGTGTCCCCGGTGTACGAGACGGAGCCGTGGGGTGTCGCCCCCGGCTCCCAGCCGTCGTACTTCAACGCGGTGATCGTCGTGAAGACGACGCTGCCCCCGTCCTCCCTCCTGGAGCGCGGCCAGGCCATCGAGGAGGCCTTCGACCGCGTCCGCGAGGAGCGCTGGGGCCCGCGCACCATCGACGTGGACATCGTGGCGTACGCGGATGTGGTCTCCGACGACCCGGCGCTGACCCTTCCCCACCCCCGGGCCCACGAGCGGGCCTTCGTGCTCGCCCCGTGGTACGACGTCGCCCCCGAGGCGCAGCTGCCCGACCACGGCCCGGTGGCGGAGCTGCTCGGCACGATCGGCCGCGACGGCATACGCCCCCGGACCGATCTGGAACTCCGCCTGCCCGAGTAGTCGTTAGGCTCAGGGCAGGTCAGCACAGAACACAGAACAGACAGCCGGACAGATGGGCGGACGGCCCGGTCGGCCGACGGCGAAGGGCGGCTTTCTCGGTGAAGCAACTACGGCTCGGAGTACTGGCCGGACTCTTCGCCGCGGCCGGCGTGCTGTCCTGGGGCGGTGCCCGCCTCTGGGACTCCCTCGCGACCCTGCCGAGCGTGCCGATCGCTGCGCCCATCGTGCTCGCGGTGATCGCCGTCATCCTGCTCGCGACGGCGCTCTCCATCCGCTCCCGGCTGCGCGCGCAGCGGGAGCGCCGCCCGGGGGCGAAAGGTGTCGAGCCGCTGATGGCCGCCCGCGCCGTGGTCTTCGGCCAGGCCAGCGCCCTCGTCGTGTCGCTGGTCGCCGGCCTGTACGGCGGCACCGGGGTCTTCCTGCTCGGCTCGCTCGACATTCCGGCCCGCCGCGACCAGGCGATCTACGCCGGCTTCGCGGTGCTGGCCGGGATCGGGGTGGTCGCCGCCGCCTTGTTCCTGGAACGCGTCTGCAAGCTCCCGGAGGACAAGGACGACGACAAGAGCGCCGCCTCGGCCTGACGCTCCGCCCCCGCCCGGCCACCGGCACCACCTCCCGCGCGACAGGGAGTGGGCTCCCGACGCCCTGCGACTCCTCACCCAAGCTTCTCGGCTTCGCTCGAGCAGGGAGGGGCCCCTGCGGCGTTCTCGTCGGTCACCGACTCCCCCACAGCCTTAAGGGCGTGGGAGGTGCCCCCTCCGCGTCGACTCCGTCCTCCGCCTTGCCGTCGAAGCCGCACGACGCCGCTCACTGATCCACCCCCTGTCGCGGGGGAGGCCGTCAGCTGGCCATGATCAGGCTCATCGCCTCGGCGCGCGTCGCGGGGTCACGGAGCTGGCCGCGTACCGCCGAGGTCAGCGTCTTCGCCCCGGGCTTGCGGATGCCGCGCATCGACATGCACATGTGCTCGCACTCGATGACGACGATGGCTCCGCGCGGCTCCAGGATCCTCATCAGTGAGTCGGCGATCTGCGTGGTCAGCCGCTCCTGGACCTGCGGGCGCCGGGCATAGACGTCGACCAGCCGGGCCAGCTTCGACAGGCCGGTGATCTTGCCGGTGGTCGCCGGGATGTACCCGACATGCGCGACCCCACGGAACGGCACCAGGTGGTGCTCGCAGGTCGAGAACACCTCGATGTCCTTGACCAGCACCATCTCGTCGTGGCCGAGGTCGAACGTGGTCGTCAGGACGTCCTCGGGCTGCTGGTGCAGACCCGCGAATATCTCCTTGTACGCCCGCGCCACCCGTCCCGGTGTCTCACGCAGCCCCTCCCGGTCCGGGTCCTCCCCGACGGCGAGGAGAAGCTCACGCACCGCTGCCTCGGCCCGCTTCTCGTCGAACTCACCGATCGAACCCTGGCCGTCCAGCGTCACCGGGTCGGTCATCTGTGCCTCGTTCCTTCAGCTGTCACCTGCGCGGACATCGCGCAGACATACAAAAAGCCGCGCCCCCCAGGCTAAAACCTGGGGGGCGCGGCATCCATTCCGGGTCGGCGGACCCCCGTGACAGGGGCCACACCGGGGTCCGCACTAGCTCTCGGGACGGTCCTCAGGGATCGCCTCGGTGGCCGCGGCGGTGTCCGCCGGGGCCGACCCGTTGGCCGTGGTGACCCCGTTGGTGAGGGCGAGCTCCTTCGGCGAGAGCACCGGCGGCCGCGTCGACGGCGTACGCCGTGCGGAGCCGGTCCATGCCGGGCGGGCCGGACGCTTCACGATTCCGGCGAAGATCTCGGCGATCTGCTCCTTGCCGAGGGTCTCCTTCTCCAACAGCTGGAGAACCAGGTTGTCGAGAACGTCGCGGTTCTCGACGAGGATCTCCCACGCCTCGTTGTGCGCGGTCTCGATGAGCTTCTTGACCTCTTCGTCGACGAGCGCCGCGACCTCTTCCGAGTAGTCGCGCTGGTGGCCCATCTCCCGGCCCAGGAAGGGCTCGGTGTTGTCGCCACCGAACTTGATCGCGCCGAGCCGCTCCGTCATGCCGTACTGCGTGACCATCGCGCGGGCCGTGGCACTGGCCTTCTCGATGTCGTTCGCAGCGCCGGTGGTCGGGTCGTGGAAGACCAGTTCCTCGGCCGCGCGCCCGCCCAGCATGTAGGCCAGCTGGTCGAGCATCTCGTTGCGCGTGGTGGAGTACTTGTCCTCCTCCGGCAGCACCATCGTGTAACCGAGGGCACGGCCGCGGGAGAGGATCGTGATCTTGTGCACCGGGTCCGAGTTGGGGGAAGCCGCCGCGACCAGGGCGTGTCCGCCCTCGTGGTACGCGGTGATCTTCTTCTCCTTGTCGGACATGATCCGGGTCCGCTTCTGCGGGCCCGCCACGACGCGGTCGATCGCCTCGTCCAGCATCTCGTTGTCGATCAGCTTCTGGTTGCTGCGCGCCGTGAGGAGCGCCGCTTCGTTCAGCACGTTCGACAGGTCGGCACCGGTGAAACCGGGCGTACGACGGGCCACGGCGCCGAGATCGACGTCCGGGGCGACCGGCTTGCCCTTCTGGTGCACCTTGAGGATTTCGAGACGGCCCTGCATGTCCGGCCGGTCGACCGCGATCTGCCGGTCGAAGCGGCCCGGGCGCAGCAGCGCCGGGTCGAGGATGTCCGGCCGGTTCGTGGCGGCGATCAGGATGACGCCGCCCTTCACGTCGAAGCCGTCCATCTCGACGAGCAGCTGGTTCAGGGTCTGCTCACGCTCGTCGTGACCACCGCCGAGACCCGCACCGCGGTGCCGGCCGACGGCGTCGATCTCGTCGACGAAGACGATCGCCGGGGCGTTCGCCTTGGCCTGCTCGAACAGGTCACGGACCCGGGAGGCACCGACACCGACGAACATCTCGACGAAGTCGGAACCGGAGATCGAGTAGAACGGAACGCCGGCCTCGCCCGCGACGGCGCGTGCGAGCAGCGTCTTGCCCGTACCGGGAGGCCCGTACAGCAGGACGCCCTTGGGGATCTTCGCCCCGACGGCCTGGAACTTCGCCGGCTCCTGGAGGAACTCCTTGATCTCGTGGAGTTCCTCGACGGCCTCGTCGGACCCCGCCACATCGGCGAAGGTCGTCTTCGGGGTGTCCTTGGTGATCAGCTTGGCCTTGGACTTGCCGAACTGCATGACCTTGGAGCCGCCGCCCTGCATCTGATTCATCAGGAACAGGAAGACGACCACGATCAGGACGAAGGGCAGCAGCGAGAGAAGGATCGAGATGAACGGGGACTGCTTCGACGGCGAGACGGTGTAACCCTTCTCGATGTCACCGCTCTCGAACTTCTTCTGCAGCGTGTCGGCGAGCTGGACACCCTGGTCACCGATGTAGCTCGCCTGGAACTTGCTGCCGGACTCGCCCGCGAGTTTCTGGCCGTTCTTCAGCTCGATCTTGAGGATTTGTTCGTCGCCGGTGGTCAGCTTGGCCTGGTCCACCTGGTTCTTGCTGATCGCCTGGATCACCTTGCCGGTGTCCACCGTCTTGTAGCCGCCCGACGAGCCGACGACCTGCATCAACACGACCACGGCGAGGACGGCCAGCACGATCCACATGACCGGCCCACGGAAGTATCGCTTCACGTCCATCCATACGGAGCGAAGTCGCCCCGTCCCTCCTGCCCGTAGGTAAATGCTGCTGTGAGAAAAGACTGTTTCTTCGGACGGTACCCCAGCATTGTCGCCTGTGACCGCCTGGGCCGTCTGTCAAACCCGCCTTCAAAGGCTCCAACGGCGAGAACCCGTCAGGGGTTCCCGGGGGTGCACCCGGGTCGGGCGCGGGCCGGAGGAGGGCTGCGAGGCCTTCAGCCGCCGTAGACGTGCGGGGCGAGCGTGCCGACGAAGGGCAGGTTGCGGTACTTCTCCGCGTAGTCCAGCCCGTAGCCGACGACGAACTCGTTGGGGATGTCGAACCCGACCCACTTGCAGTCGAGCGCGACCTTCGCCGCGTCCGGCTTGCGCAGCAGGGTGCAGATCTCCAGGCTGGCGGGTTCACGCGAACCCAGGTTCGACATCAGCCAGGACAGGGTCAGGCCCGAGTCGATGATGTCCTCGACGATCAGGACGTGCTTGCCCTTGATGTCGGTGTCCAGGTCCTTGAGGATCCGGACGACACCGGAGGACTGGGTGCCCGCGCCGTACGAGGAGACAGCCATCCAGTCCATCGTGACGGGGGTGGACAGCGCGCGCGCCAGGTCCGCCATCACCATCACGGCGCCCTTGAGGACGCCGACGATGAGCAGGTCCTTGCCCGCGTACTCCGCGTCGATCTTCGCGGCCAGCTCGACGAGCTTCGCGTCGATCTCTTCCTTGGTGAGGAGCACCGACTGAAGGTCGGTGCCCATGTCCTTCTCGTTCACCCACGTCTCTTTCTTTGCCTGCCCGGTCCGGGGTGGTGCCCCGGCCGTGCGCAGCCGCTCGCCTGCATGTCAGCCGCTTGTGCTTCAGCTCTGCCGAATCACCAGTCTGCCACCCTGGCGCCGGGCTTCGACGCGGCCGGGCAGGTTGATGGCCTGCTGGCCGCGCCAGCCGGTGATCAGGCGGTCGACTTCCTCGATGTGGCGGGCGAAGAGAGAACCGGCCGGAGCGCCTGCCTCTACGGCCGCCCGGCGCAGCACCCGACGGCGTACGGCGGGAGGCAGCGCGTGCAGCTTGGCGCAGTCCAGCTGCCCGGCGTCGTCCCGTACGGCGGTGTCGGCCTCGGCGGCCCAGGTGTCCAGGGCGTCGGCGTCGTCGCGGGACAGCTGCGCGGTCCGGGCCAGGGCCTCGACGACGCCTTTGCCGAGGGCCTTCTCCAGGGCGGGCAGGCCCTCGTGGCGCAGCCGGGAGCGGGTGTAGGCGGGGTCGGTGTTGTGCGGGTCGTCCCAGACGGGCAGGGACTGGACCAGGCACGCCTTGCGGGCGGTCTGCCGGTCGAGCTGCAGGAAGGGGCGGCGGTAGCGGCCGGCCGGGCCGGAGGCGGCGGCCATGCCGGAGAGCGAGCGGATACCGGAGCCGCGGGCGAGGCCGAGCAGGACGGTCTCCGCCTGGTCGTCACGGGTGTGGCCGAGCAGGACGGCGGCGGCGCCGTGACGCTCGGCCGCGGCGTCCAGGGCTGCGTAGCGGGCGTCGCGGGCGGCGGCCTCGGGTCCGCCGTCGCGGCCGACCTGCACGGCGACGGCCTCCACCGGGTCGAGGTCCATGGCGGCGAGGCGGGCGACGACCTCGGCGGCGCGGACGTCGGACCCGTCCTGGAGATTGTGGTCGACGGTGATGCCGCCGGCCCGGACCGCGAGTTTGCGGGCCTCGAAGGCGAGGGCGGAGGCGAGCGCCATGGAGTCGGCGCCGCCGGAGCAGGCCACCAGCACCAGCGGGGCGTCGGGGCGTTCGGGGAGCGCGGGGCGCCGCCTGCCCGGGCCGGCTTCGGCGAGCTCGGGGCGCGGGGCGCGTTCGGTGCGTTCGGTGCGTTCGGCGAATTCGTTCAGTACGTCGTGGAGTACGCGGCGGACCGCCAGGCGTATCGCCGCGACCGCAGGATGGGGACCCATGTCCGGTGCCCTTCGTGAAGTTTTGGGAGTGCCTCGGAGCGTCGGGACGGGAAGAGTGCCGTCACCCAGAGTGCGTCGATGGTGACAGAGCCAAGCCGTTCATCGAGCATTGCACGCCTTCCCATGCCCCTACGGTCCCTCGGATGGGTGATTACCGGGGCGTACTTCTTCCGGCTTTCCCCGTCGGCCGCCTCATGATCACGGCTCTGCCTTACGGTGCACCCTCGCGATCCAGTCCACCGGTTTGGCGATCTCGGCCTTGGTGGGGAGCGTGTTCGGGGAGGTCCAGACCCGGTTGAAGCCGTCCATACCGACCTCGTCGACGACGGCGCGCACGAACCGCTCGCCATCCCGGTACTGGCGCAGTTTGGCATCGAGGCCGAGGAGCTTGCGCAACGCCTGGTCGAGGCGGCTGGCGCCTCGCGCCCGGCGCTGCTGAAACTTCTCCCGGATCTCTCCGACGGAGGAGACGACCTCGGGGCCGACACCGTCCATCACGTAGTCGGCGTGTCCTTCGAGCAGGGACATCACGGCGGTGAGCCGGCCGAGGATCTCGCGCTGGGCGGGCGTCTGGACGATCTCGACGAAGCTGCGGCCGCCGTCCTCGCCCTCCTCGCCCTCGGGCGTGCTGCCGGCGAGCGACTGGGCGGCCTCGCGGAGCCGTTCCAGCACGGTCATCGGGTCGACGTCGGTTTCCTCGAGGAACGACTGGATTTCGCCCTGCAGATGGTCGCGGAGCCAAGGGACACCGGTGAACTGGGTGCGGTGGGTCTCCTCGTGGAGCGCGACCCAGAGCCGGAAGTCGTGCGGGTCGACGTCGAGTTCGCGCTCGACGTGGACGACGTTCGGGGCGACGAGCAGCAGTCTGCCGCCGCCGCTGAGGGAGGCCGGGAGCTCATGGCTCGCGGGGGCGAACGTCTCGTACTGTCCGAGAACCCGGGAGGCCAGGAACGACAGCAACATACCCAGCTCGACGCCGGTCACCTTGGAGCCGACCGCGCCGAGCACGGCACCGCCGGGGCTGCTGGAGCGCCGGTTCTCCATTTTCGCCAGGAGCGGGCGGAGCAGTTCCCGGAAGCCCGCGACGTTCGCCCTGATCCAGCCGGCCCGATCGACGACCAGGACCGGGGTGTCCTCCGGTTCGGCCCCTTCCGGGATCATCCGGGTGAAGGCGCGGACGTGCTCCTCCGACGCCTTGGCATGTCTGCGGAGCTCCGCGACGACCTCGCGGGCCTCCTCGCGGCTGATGTCGGGTCCCGGCCGCACGAGCCGGGTCGCGGTCGCGACCGCGAGATTCCAGTCGACCATCTCGGCACCACCGATGCTCGTCATGCGTCAACCGTACGTGCTCGGGTCCGTCCGCGGTGTGCTGTTGACCGGCTCATCGGGTACGGACGACGAGGCTCGTGGCGAGGGCGTCGAGGGCGGACTGGGCCTCGGACGGTGACGTCGTGCCGGACGCCAGGAAGGCAAAGGCGAGCAGCCGGCCGCGTGCGTCCACAACCGTCCCGGCGAGGGTGTTCACCCCGGTCAGGGTGCCGGTCTTGGCGCGGATCAGTCCGGTGCCGCGCGAGGTCGAGGTGTACCGGTTGCTGAGCGTGCCGGTGAAACCGGCCACCGGGAGGCCGGTCAGGACGGGGCGCAGCTCGGGGCGGCCGGGGTCGGCGGCGCGGGCGAGGAGGCCCGCCAGCAGCCCGGCGGTGACCTTGTCCTTGCGGTTCAGTCCGCTGCCGTCGGCGAAGTTCGCGCCGGCCAGCGGCAGGTGCAGCTTCTTCAACCGGGCGGTGACGGCCCGTCGGGCGCCGTCGAAGTCGGCCGGTTCGCCGGCGGCCAGGGCGGTCTGCCGGGCCAACGCCTCGGCGATGTCGTTGTCGCTGTTGGTCAGGGCCCGCTCGACCAGGGCGGACAGCGGGTCGGAGAGATGCTTGGCGACCGGCCGGGACGCGGCGGCGGCGCGGCCCCGCGCGGGGGCTGACCCGGTGCCGATACCGGCGTCGTTCAGGAGTTCGGCGAAGGTGCGGGCGGCGTCACCGGCCGGGTCGCCGCTCCGCGGGGCGGGTCCGCTGTCCGTCCGGTCGAGCCGCCCCTCGTCCAGCATCAGGGCGCTGACCGGGGCGATGTTCTCGTTGGGGCCGATCGGGTGCCGGGCGGGGCCGGAGTACCGGGAGGTGTCGTACCGGAGCCGGACGGAGTCGACGCCGCGGTCGCGCAGGGCTCGTACGGTCCCGGCGGCCAGTTCGCGCAGCGCCGCCTTGTCGAGGGTGGGGTCGCCGCCGCCCACGAGGGTGAGGGTGCGGGCGTCCGGGGATGCCCGGACGGTCGTGGCGATGCGATGGTCGGGGCCGAGGGCGGAGAGTGCGGCGACGGCGGTGGCGATCTTGACGGTGGAGGCGGGCGTCATCGCGGTGTCGGCACCCTTCCCGTACAGCCGCTTGCCGGTGGCCGTGTCGATGACGACGGCGGTGCGGACGGTGCCGAGCGCGGAGGAGTCCAGCAGCTTGTCGAGGGTGGTGCGGAGAGCGGCCGCCTCTCCGTCCGGGGCGGCCTTGTCGACCCGGGTGCCGAGCGCCGCGAGGACGGCCGGGGCACTGGGGGCGGGGGCCGGCGTGGCGGGCGCTGCGGACGCTGCGGGTTCGTGATGTGCGCCACCTGTGCGGTCCCGGGCGGCTGCCCACTGCCGCTCGGCCTTACGCTGGCCCGAGTCCCAGGGACCGGCGGCGAGGACGGCGCTGGCCGCGAGCGCCAGGCCGAGGACGGCGGAGCCTGCCGTGAACTGCCAGTTGCTCCATCCGCTCACCTTGTTCAGGCAGCCCGCCACGGTCGGCCTGCGCAACGCGTTCAACGGGTTGATCGACGGTCTTTTCACCGGCTCGGCCACCGTTGACCAGCCCCTTTCGCGAGCACACATCTCCGTGGGGGACACTTAATCACCAGTCGTATGTGTTGATCATGGAGGAGCCACCCGTGGAGTTCGACGTCACCATCGAGATCCCGAAGGGTTCGCGGAACAAGTACGAGGTGGACCACGAGACCGGTCGGATCCGCCTGGACCGTCGACTCTTCACCTCGACCAGCTACCCGGCGGACTACGGCTTCGTCGAGAACACCCTCGGCGAGGACGGCGACCCGCTGGACGCGCTGGTCATCCTGGACGAGCCGACCTTCCCCGGCTGCCTCATCAAGTGCCGCGCCATCGGCATGTTCCGCATGACGGACGAGGCCGGCGGCGACGACAAGCTGCTGTGCGTCCCGGCCTCCGACCCGCGGGTGGAGCACCTGCGCGACATCCACCACGTGTCGGAGTTCGACCGCCTGGAGATCCAGCACTTCTTCGAGGTCTACAAGGACCTGGAGCCCGGCAAGTCCGTCGAGGGTGCCGACTGGGTCGGCCGCGCCGAGGCCGAGGCCGAGATCGAGGCCTCCTACAAGCGCCTCGAGGCGCAGGGCGGCAAGCACTGACACTGCGGTGTCCGTGACCGCCGCACAGGCGTGATCCTGGTTCCGCTTACGGCCTCCCCCGCGGTCGGGAGCCCACTCCCTTTCGCGGGGCAGGCCGTGACGGTTCCCGCTGCGGTTCCGTGAAGAATCTGGCGTAAGGAACGGGCGGTACACCCCTCACCGGTGTGCCGCCCGTTTCGCATATGCGCCCATGGCCGTGTCCATACTTGGGCAGGAGCGCAACCCAAGACGCGCAGCCAAGAAGGAGCGAGGTCCAGTGGTGGCGGAACCGGGCGGTCCCGAGGATCAGAAGCCCCAGTCCGACGAGGCGCGCAGCGCCTTTGTCCCGCCGGCCGGGGTGGCGCGCCCCGCAGCGCCGCCCGAGGACGACCACCCCACCTCGGAATTCGCCCTCCCAGCCGGTCTGACGACCGAGCCGCAGGGGTCCGGATCCGGCCCGGAACCGGGTTCCGCTTCCAGCTCCGGACCGGGTTCCGGTTCGGGTTCGGACACGATCGGTTCGGCCTTCGCCCCGCCGAGCACGTACAGCGCCAGCCAGTCGCCGCCCGCCTTCACTCCCGCGCACGGCATGCCGATGATCCGGCTGACCAAGGAAGCTCCTTGGCAGGACCGGATGCGCACGATGCTGCGGATGCCGGTCGCCGAGCGGCCGGCGCCCGAGCCGGCGCAGAAGCCCGACGACACGGGACCCGCGGTACCGCGTGTGCTCGACCTGACGCTGCGTATCGGGGAGTTGCTGCTCGCGGGTGGTGAGGGCGCGGAGGACGTCGAGGCCGCGATGTTCGCGGTGACCCGCTCGTACGGTCTCGACCGGTGCGAGCCGACGGTCACCTTCACCCTGCTGTCGATCTCGCACCAGCCGTCGCTGGTCGACGACCCGGTGACGGCGAGCCGTACCGTACGCCGCCGCGGCACCGACTACACCCGGCTGGCCGCCGTCTTCCGGCTCATCGACGACATCACCCACGAGGACGTCGAGGTCTCCCTGGAGGAGGCGTACCGGCGGCTCGCCGAGATCCGCCGCAACCGGCATCCGTACCCCGGCTGGGTGCTGACACTGGCCGCCGGCGGGCTGGCGGGTGCGGCATCGGTGCTGGTCGGCGGCAACGCACTGGTCTTCATGGTGGCGGCGATCGGCGCGATGCTCGGCGACCGGTTCGCCTGGCTCTGCGCCGGGCGCGGGCTGCCGGAGTTCTACCAGTTCGTGGTGGCGGCGATGCCCCCGGCCGCGATGGGGGTCGCGCTGACCCTCACCCACTCGACGGACATCCAGCCGTCCGCCGTCATCACCGGTGGGCTGTTCGCGCTGCTGCCGGGGCGGGCCCTGGTGGCGGGCGTCCAGGACGGCCTGACCGGCTTCTACATCACCGCGGCGGCCCGGCTCCTCGAAGTCATGTACCTCTTCATCGGCATCGTCACCGGGGTGCTGCTGGTCCTGTATCTGGGAGTGCAGCTGGGAGCCCAGCTCAATCCGGAGACGCGGTTCGTGGCCCACGACCGGCCGGTGGTGCAGATCCTGGCGTCGATGGCCCTCTGTTTCGCCTTCGCGATCCTGTTGCAGCAGGAGCGGTCCACGGTGCTCGCGGTGACCCTGAACGGCGGTGTGGCGTGGGTGATCTACGGGGCGATGGCCCGGACCGGGGGTATCTCGCCGGTGGCGGCCACGGCGGTGGCCGCCGGGCTGGTCGGGCTGTTCGGTCAGCTGCTCTCGCGGTACCGGTACACCTCGTCGCTGCCATTCATCACGGCCGCGATCGGTCCGCTGCTGCCGGGTTCGGCGACGTACTTCGGTCTGCTGGGTGTCGCGCAGAACGATCTGGTCCGGGGGCTCGCCTCGCTGTCGACCGCGGTGGCGACGGCGCTGGCCATCGCGATCGGGGTGAATCTGGGAAGCGAGATCTCCCGGCTGTTCATGCGGGTGCCCGGAGCGGTCGGCGGGGCGAACCGCCGCGCGGCCAAGCGGACGCGCGGCTTCTGACCCGGGTACGGGGGAGGCCGTGAGCGGTCAGCGCTTGGCGTGGCGGCCGCGCTGGCCCGTGGACGGGGCGCCACCGCCGACGATCGAGCCCCGGCCCTCGCCGCCCCCGGCGGCCTCTTCCTTCTTCGACTTGCTGCGGGCGCGCAGGAACTCGACAGCGATCGGCACCACCGAGATCAGCACGATCAGGATGAGCATCGCCTCGATGTTCTTGCGGACGAACTCGATCTGCCCGAGCCCGGCACCGAGCAGGGTGACCCCGACGCCCCAGAGCACACCGCCGATGATGTTGAACGTGATGAACGAGCGGTAGTTCATCCGGCTCACACCGGCGATGATCGGCGTGAACGTACGCACGACAGGCACGAAGCGGGCCAGGATCAGCGACTTCGGCCCGTACTTCTCGAAGAAGTCGTGCGCCTTCTCGACGTTCTCCTGCTTGAAGAGGCGGGAGTCCGGGCGCTTGAAGAGCGAAGGTCCGACCTTGCGGCCGAAGAGATAGCCCACCTGGTCGCCGATGACCGCCGCCAGCGCCACCAGGACGCAGACCAGCCACAGCGGGGTGTGCAGCTTGTCCGTCGTCACCAGCAGACCCGTGGTGAACAGCAGGGAGTCGCCGGGCAGGAAGAAGCCGATCAACAGCCCGGACTCGGCGAAGACGACGACCAGCACACCGAGCAGTCCGAACTGCCCGATGAGATAGTCCGGGTCCAGCCAGCTCGGTCCGAGCGCAAGCGTATTCAAGGGTCCGGGCTCCAGGATCGGTCGATGGCGGCTGCGTGGGTGCCCAAAGCTATCAACGCCGGATGACGTCCCCGGGTTCCAGTGGACCGCGCGGGGATGAAAAGCTGTCGCCAGGAGGTGCCACACGATGGGCATTGAGGAGTTCGGCGGCGGGCAGACGGCACAGTCCGATGTCCTGGTCGTCACCACGAACGACGTCCCCGGGTACCGGGTGACCCAGGTCATCGGTGAGGTGTTCGGTCTGACCGTGCGCTCGCGTCACCTCGGCAGCCAGATCGGCGCCGGGCTGAAGTCGATGATCGGCGGCGAGCTGAAGGGGCTGACCAAGACCCTCGTCCAGACCCGCAATCAGGCTATGGAGCGGCTTGTCGAGCAGGCGAGGGCGCGCGGCGCCAACGCGGTGCTGATGATGCGGTTCGATGTGACGGAGGCGGCCGACGTGGGCACAGAGGTCTGCGCGTACGGCACGGCGGCCGTCGTCGAGAAGGCCTGACCGTCCCGACGGGCACCGACGGGGGCCGAGGCGCTCTCGACCCCCGTACCTGGAGTTACGCCCGGCGCTCCGCATTGGCATTGATCGCATCCCGCAGGTGTTCGGCCAGGCCGGGCCCGATCGACTCGTAGTAGGCGCGGAACTGCGGGTCGCTGACGTACATCTCGCCGAGCCCACGATGGATGTCGTAGGTGCACTCGTAGAACCATGTGGAGATGTGGAGCCGGTGTCCCTCGGCGAGCTCCATCGCCCGCTCCCCGGTGGCGGGTTCGCCCGCCTCCATCACCGCGGTGTACGCCTCGCCCCACTCGGCGACCTCGGCCTGCATCCGCTTCCAGTCGTCCTTGGTGTACCGGGCCACCCGGCGCTGCGACTCCGCGTACGTGGCGGTGGAGCCCCAACGGCGCTCCGCCTCCTCCGCGTGCTCCTCCGGGTCCTTGGCCCCGAAGACCTCGAACTTCTCCTCGGGCGTGAGATTGATACCCATCTTCCGTGCCTCCATGGCTGTTTCGACGGCGGCGGCCATCTTCTGGAGTTCGGCGATCCGGCCGGACAGCAACGCGTGCTGGCGGCGCAGGTGGTCCTGCGGATCCGCTGCCGGGTCGTCGAGCAGCACCGCGATCTCTTCGAGCGGGAAGCCGAGTTCCCGGTAGAACAGGATCTGCTGCAGCCGGTCGAGGTCGGCGTCGCTGTAACGCCGGTGACCCGCGTGGCTGCGCCCGCCGGGCGACAGCAGTCCGATCCCGTCGTAGTGGTGCAGGGTGCGCACCGTGACTCCGGCGAACCCGGCGACCCGTCCCACGGAAAAGTCCACGGCTCTCCGCTCCCTTCTGCTTTCGCTCTGTACGTCGGTACGGACCCGAGCCTGAGCCCTGACGTGACGTGAGGTGCAAGCCCGAATTGCCCTCACACCCCGATGCAATGGGTGGGTTATGCGGCTTTTGCGTAGTTATGGTGGCCCGATGGCCTCCGACTCCGTCGCTCTCACCCGGACCACCCCGGCGCGCCGGCTGCTGCTCCTCATCGTGCCCGCCCTGCTCGTCGGGACGACCTCGGCCCTGATCCTGCTCGCCGTCAGCCTGCTCGCCGAGCAGCTCCAGGACGTGCTCTGGAAGACGCTTCCGGACGCGCTCTCCATCGGCCGCTACTCCTCGTCGTGGATGATCGTGATGCTCACCGCGACCGGCCTTGCCGTGGGGCTGGTCGTCCGCACGGTGCACGGCCACGCAGGCCCCGATCCGGCCACCACCGGGCTGGTCGATCCGCCCCTGCCTCCGGACGTCATCCCCGGACTGCTGGTCGTGACGGTGCTGGCGCTGGCGGGCGGGGTCAGCCTGGGGCCCGAGAACCCGATCACCGCCGCCAATGTCGCGCTCGCCTTCTGGCTGGGCCGCCGGGCCGCCCCGGGCAATACGGCCGACCTCTGGATCGTGCTCGCCTCGGCCGGGACGATCGGCGCCCTCTTCGGCACCCCGGTCGCCGCGGCCCTGATCGTCTCCGAGTCGTTCACCACGGGCGGCGGCGAACCGGGCGCGCTCTGGGACCGGCTCTTCGCCCCGCTCGCGGCGGGCGCCGCGGGGGCGCTCACCATGACACTGCTGGCCCATCCCAGCTTCGACCTGTCGCTGCCGCCGTACCCGGGAGCGCACTGGGGCGATCTGCTCTCGTCGACCGTGATCGCCTCGGCGGGGGCACTGCTCGGTCTGGCGGCGGTGTACGCGGTTCCGCACGCGCACCGGGCGTTCCGCGCGCTGCGGCATCCGGTCCTGATGCTGACCGCCGGTGGTCTGCTGCTCGGGCTGCTCGGCGCGCTCGGCGGACATCTCACCCTCTTCAAGGGGCTGGACGAGGCGAAGGAGCTCAGCGCCGATCCGAGCGGCTGGTCGGCCGGGCAGTTCGCCGCCATGGCCGTGGTGAAGACGGCCGCCCTGGTGATCGCCACCACCTGTGGCTTCCGGGGCGGGCGGATCTTCCCGTCCGTCTTCGTGGGCGTCGCGCTCGGCATGTGCGCCCATGCGCTGGTCGACGCGGTGCCGTTGGCCCTCGCGGTGCCGAGCGCGGTGCTGGGGGTCCTGCTGGCCATCACCCGGCAGGGCTGGCTGAGCCTGTTCACGGTGGCGGTGCTGGTCAGTGACTCGGGAGTGCTGCCACTGCTCTGCGTCGCCTCCCTGCCGGCCTGGCTGTTGGTGACCGGACGGCCGCAGATGCAACTGCGCGCGGACGGCACACCGCTGCGGTGAGCCGGGCCCCTCCCGGTCCCGTCCGACGCGCCGGTCACTGCAGTTGTCCGTATCGTCGCATTCGTCTGGTCATGCGTCGCCCTCGCGGCCGGGAGCTGACCCCCGAGCACCGAGCAGACCACCGTCAGAGCCACCACCAGTTGAGAAGGGCTGTCCGCCGATGCCTCTCCATCAGGGTTCGAACCACGGCAGGGCACCGTCCGAGAAGCGCCGCAGGCTCGCCCTCAACCCCTTTTTCGGGGAGGCGGACCCGACCGCGGGTATGACGTCCGCACCCCCCAGACATCAGCTGCCCGACGGCCCGCTACCGCCCTCCACCGCGTACGGACTCGTCCATGACGAGCTGATGCTCGACGGCAACGCCCGGCTCAATCTCGCCACTTTCGTCACCACCTGGATGGAACCCGAGGCGGGCTCACTGATGGGCGAGTGCCAGGACAAGAACATGATCGACAAGGACGAGTACCCGCGCACCGCCGAGCTGGAACGGCGCTGTGTGGCGATGCTCGCCAACCTGTGGAACGCCCCCGACCCGTCGGCGGCCGTGGGCTGTTCGACCACCGGCTCCAGCGAGGCCTGCATGCTCGCCGGCCTGGCGCTCAAACGACGCTGGGCGGCCAGGAACGCCGACCGCTACCCGGCGGCCGCCCGGCCCAATCTGGTCATGGGCATCAATGTGCAGGTCTGCTGGGACAAGTTCTGCAACTTCTGGGAGGTCGAGGCCCGGCAGGTCCCGATGGAGGGCGGCCGCTTCCACCTCGACCCGCAGGCCGCCGCCGAGCTCTGCGACGAGAACACCATCGGTGTCGTCGGGATCATGGGCTCCACCTTCGACGGTTCGTACGAGCCCATCGCCGAACTCTGCGCCGCCCTGGACGCGCTGCAGGAGCGCACCGGGCTCGACATCCCCGTCCATGTCGACGGCGCGTCCGGGGCAATGGTGGCACCGTTCCTGGACGAGGACCTGGTGTGGGACTTCCGGCTTCCCCGGGTGTCGTCCATCAACACCTCCGGGCACAAGTACGGCCTGGTCTACCCGGGCGTCGGCTGGGCGCTGTGGCGCTCGCCGGCCGAACTCCCCGAGGAGCTCGTCTTCCGGGTCAACTACCTGGGCGGCGACATGCCGACCTTCGCGCTGAACTTCTCCCGGCCCGGCGCCCAGGTGGTGGCTCAGTACTACACGTTCCTGCGGCTGGGGCGGGAGGGCTACCGAGCCGTTCAGCAGGCGTCCCGCGATGTGGCGAGCGCACTCGCCGCCCAGATCGAGAAGCTGGGCGACTTCCACCTCCTCACCCGGGGCGACGAGTTGCCCGTCTTCGCGCTGACCACCGCGCCCGATGTGCGGGCGTACGACGTCTTCGACGTGTCACGGCGGCTGCGCGAGCACGGCTGGCTGGTGCCCGCGTACACCTTCCCCGCCAACCGGCAGGACCTGTCGGTGCTCCGGGTGGTGTGCCGCAACGGTTTCTCCTCGGACCTCGCGGAACTACTCATGGAGGACCTGCGCCTGCTCCTGCCCGACCTGCGCTCCCAGCGGCATCCGTTGAGCCACGACCGGGAGGTCCCGACGGCGTTCCATCACTGAGACCGACCGGCACATGGGGGGGCGGGGGTTCTACCGGCCGAGCCGGGCGAACCTCCGCACCGCCAGCGGCAAGAACACCGCGATCAGCGCCAATGGCCATACCACCGCGAGAAGTTCGGCATGGGCGGCCGCCCAGGAGTCCTCGGAACCGCCGGGGTTGCCGAACAGCCCGCGGACCGCCGTGGCCGTCGCCGACATCGGGTTCCATTCGACGACCGCGCCCAGCCAGCCCGGCATCGACACCGGCGTCGCGAAGACGTTGGAGAGGAAGCCGACCGGCCAGACCAGGATCTGCACCGCCTGCACCATCTCCGGCTTCCCCGCCACCATCGCCAGCTGGATGCCGGCCCACAGCATCGCGAACCGCAGCAGCAGGAGCAGCCCGACCGCGCCCAGCGCCGCGGTGACCCCGTTGTGCCAGCGCCAGCCGACCGCGTACCCGACGCCGATCATCACCGCGAGCGCCGCCACCGACTGGAGCATGTCCGCAACGCTCCGGCCGACCAGCACCGAACCGGAAACCATCGGCATGGCGCGGAACCGGTCGATGACGCCCTTGGTGAGGTCCCGGGTGACCGCGAGCATGGTCGCTTCCAGGCCGAACGCCATGGTCAGCGCGAGCATGCCGGGCACCAGGAATTCGGCGTGGTCGCCGTCGACGCCTCGGCCGCCGCCGACCAGATACGTGAACATCAGCAGCAGCATCACGGGAAAGACCAGACCGACGACGAGCTGCACCGGTTGCCGCGCCCAGTGGGCGAGTTCGCGGCGGGTCATCGTCCAGGAATCGGCCAGAACCCAGCCGACCGCGCTCGTGCCGGTGCGCGTACCGATGGCGCTCATGCGGCAACCTCCGTGTCTGCACCCGTGAGCGCCAGGAAGACCTCGTCCAGGGTGGGGCGGCGCAGCGCGATGTCCTCCGCCTCGATCCCCGCCTCCTGCAGCGCCCGCAGCGTCCGGGTGAGCGTCGCCATCCGGTCCCCGACGGGCGCCCCGATCAGCCGCCGGTCGGCGTCAAGGACCGTGCCGCCCGTCAGGAGCCCTGCCGCGGCGCCCAGTTGGGATGCGTCACGGACGACGACGTCGATGCGGTCCCCGCCGATCTGCTCCTTCAACGTGTCGGCGGTACCGTCCGCGACCACCCGGCCGCCGTCGATCAGCGAGATCCGGTCCGCGAGCTGGTCGGCCTCCTCCAGGTACTGCGTGGTCAACAGGACGGTCGTACCCCCTCCGACCAGGGAGCGCACCGACGACCACACCTCGGCGCGCCCGCGCGGGTCGAGTCCGGTCGTCGGCTCGTCCAGGAAGAGCACCTCGGGATCGGTGATGAGGGAGGCGGCCAGATCGAGCCGTCGGCGCATACCGCCGCTGTACTCCTTGACCGGCTTGCGGCCGGTGTCCGCGAGCCCGAAGCGGGCCAGCAGTCCGTCGGCCCGCACACCCGCCCGGCGTGCGCCCAGGTGGTACAGCCGGCCGAACATCTCCAGGTTCTGCCGTCCGCCGAGCTCCTCGTCGAGGGCGGCGTGCTGCCCGAGCAGCCCGATCCGCCGCCGGACCTCACCGGCCCCGCTCCGTACGTCGAACCCCGCCACCTCGGCCCGCCCCCTGTCGGGGCGGAGCAGCGTGGACAGGATGCGTACGGCCGTGGTCTTGCCCGCGCCATTGGGGCCGAGCACGGCGTGCACCGTGCCCCGGCCGACCGTGAGATCGAGGCCGTCCAGGGCGCGCTTGCCCCCATACCTCTTGTGCACATCGTCGAGAACGATCGCGTCCGCCACCCTCGCCACACCCTCTCGTCGCCACCACAAGGTGCCTAGTCAAGCTTGACTAGATGAGGAAAGGTAACCGGAGCCTCCCCATTCGTCAAACTTGATTAGTCGAGATCCCCGGGATCCGGGACACCGGTCGCGTACGGGTTCTCCTCACCCTCGGCGAGTACCCCGACGAACGGATCACCCTCCCCCGCGAAGGTGTACGCGCCGCCCTCGATCCGCTCGATCAGCCCCCGCGTCCACTCGGCTCCCGCGTCCGCCGAGTGGACCCACATATTCATGATCTCGCCGATGTGGCCGAGCGATTCGGGCCCGTCCTCCGGCGTGTAGTACTCGGTGACCGACGCCCGCCAGGCCGCCAGCCCCGCCACCCGTCCCTTGAGCAGCGCGACCGCCTCGGACCGCTCCAGGTCGACGATGAAGCCGATGCCCGCCGACAGTACGTCCATCTTCTGGTCGTACGAGGTCAGCGCCGCGCGCAGCAGCGAGAAGTACTCCTCGGTGCCCTTCTCGGTGATCTCGTACTCGGTACGGGGCGGGCCGCCCGCGGTGCTCGGGGCGATCTCATGGGCGATCAGCAGCCCTTGTTTCGCCATCTGCTTCAGGGCGTGGTAGACGGAGCCCGGCTTGGCGTTGGACCACTCGTGAGCGCCCCAGTACTCCAGGTCGTTGCGGACCTGATAGCCGTGCGCCCGGCCGTGCTGACGTACGGCACCGAGGACCAGCAGCCGGATCGCGGACATCCCACTCACCCTTCCTATTCAACTTTGACTAGGGTAGCCCGCCTCCTCGGCGACCAGCTCGAACGCGGTCCGGCCGTCCAGGGACTCCCGGATGATGTCCGCGTGGCCGGCGTGCCGGGCGATCTCCTCGACGAGATGGACCAGCATCCAGCGCATCGAGCAGCGCTGGTCCTTCGGGAACCAGGGCGCCTCGGGCAGTGGGAACGTGTCGTTCATGCTCTCCACCGAGTGGATGAACTCCTCGGTCTCCGCCGCGACCTTCGCCCAGAACTCCAGCATCTGCGGGACGGTCTCGTCCCCGACCAGCCGGAAGCTGTCCGCCCACGTCTCCTCGGTGCGGGCCTTCTCGTTGGGGCGCTGCTGGGCGAGGCGCAGCCAGTTCAGCTCGGTCTCGGCGACATGCTTGAGCAGCCCGGAAAGGGAGAGTTCGCCGGCGCTGGGCCGGCTCGCCGCCTGCTCCTCGGTGAGTCCGAGCAGCGAGCGCCGGATCGCGCCGCGCTGGGCCTCGACGAAGGAGAGAAGCGCGCCGCGCTCGTCGCCGTGGGCCTCTGCGGGAACATGAGTGACCATGATGTCCGCCCTTCGGAACCGTTCGAGCCTGCGCTCGGTGTCTTCCTGACACCGACCAAGCTACGGACCCTTGCGGACAGCTTCCGTCCTCAACAGGCGGGCATCAGAGCGAGAATTCGGTCCGGCCGTGCTGGATCGAGATCCACTTCTGGGTGGTGAACGCCTCCACGGTGGCGTCGCCGTTCAGCCGCCCGGTCCCGGAGAACTTCTCGCCGCCGAACGCCACCAACGGGTCGTCCGCGATCGTGGAGTCGTTGACGTGGAACATTCCGGTCACGATGCGCTGCGCGAACCGCACCCCGCGCTCGGCGTTCCCGGTGTGCACGGCGCCGCTCAGCCCGTACGGAGTGTCATTGGCGATCCGTACGGCCTCCTCCTCACCGTCGAACGTCATCAGCAGCGCCACCGGGCCGAAGATCTCCTGGGCGAGCAGCGGCGAGTCGTCCGGGAGCCCCGTGAGGACGGTCGGTTCGACGAGATTGCCGCGGGTGCCGCCCCGTACGAGCGCCGTGGCGCCTTCGGCGACCGCCTGGTCGACCAGCGCGGTCAGCGCGTCGGCCTGGAAGGTGTTGATGACCGGGCCGATCTGGGTTTCGGGGTCGCGCGGGTCGCCGGTCCTGAGCGCCGCCACCTTGGCGATGAACTTCTCGGTGAACTCGGGTGCAAGGGAGCGGTCCACCAGGATGCGGTTGGCGGCCATGCAGACCTGCCCCTGGTAGACGAAGCGACTGAAGACGGCCGCGTCGACCGCGTAGTCGATGTCCGCATCGTCCAGCACCACCAGGGCGCTGTTGCCGCTGAGTTCGAGGATGGCCCGCTTGAAGAGTCCGCCCGCGGTCGCACCGACATGGCGGCCGACCCGGTCCGAGCCGGCGAAGGAGATCACCTTGGGCACGGGGTGCGCTATCAGCGCGTCGCCGATCTCGGCGATGTCGGTGACCAGGACGTTGAGCAGTCCGGCGGGCAGCCCGGCGTCCTCGAAGATCTTGGCGATCAGTCCGCCGCCGACGACGGGAGCGTTCTGGTTGGGCTTGATGACGACCGCGTTGCCGAGCGCCAGGGCCGGTGCGACCGACTTCATCGTCACCAGGAACGGGAAGTTGAACGGGCTGATCACGCCTATGACGCCGACGGGCAGCCGGTAGACGCGGTTCTCCTTGCCGTCCAGCGGGGACGGCAGGATCCGCCCCTCGGGGCGCACCGCCTGCTGGATCGCCTCGCGCAGGAAGTCCTTGGCGCAGCGGATCTCGAACTCCGCTTTGAGCCGGGTGCCGCCCAGTTCGTCGCTGATCGCCCCGACAATGTCCTCGGTGCGCTCCTCGGTGATACGCAGGGCGCGTTCGAGGACGAGGCGGCGTTCGTACGGGTTGGTGGTGGCCCAGACCCGCTGGGCGCGCTCGGCGGCACGGTAGGCCTCGTCGACCTCCTGCGCGGTGGCGACGGTGATGGCCGCGAGCTTTTCCCCGTTGTACGGATTGAAATCGATGATGTCCCACGAGCCCGTGCCGGTCCGCCACTCACCGTCGATGTACTGGTTGGCCAGCTCGTTGAAGAAGGACATGCGATCCCTTACTGCAGGTGCAGACTCCTGTTGCGATACGTCATCGTACTGATGAATCAGGACAGTTGGAGAAGTCCGCGGAGCAGATCGCGACTCTCTTCGGGACCCGGACTGTCGTAGTGGAGCCGCGCCATCGCCCTTTCGTACTGGGCGACTTCCTCGGCCTTGTCCAGATAGAGCGCACTTGTCAGCTGCTCCAAATAGACAATGTCCGACAGGTCGGATTCCGGGAATCGGAGCATCGTGAAGGAACCGCTCTCTCCGGCATGCCCGCCGAAACTGAAGGGCATCACTTGAAGCGTGATGTTCGGGTGCTCCGACATTTCGATCAGATGGCGCAATTGTGCGCGCATCACCTCGCGTTCGCCGTACGGGCGGCGCAGTGCCGCTTCGTCGAGCACGGCGTGGAAGCTCGGAGCGCGTTCGGAGACGAGGACCTTCTGCCGCTCGAGCCGGAGCGCGACCCGGCGGTCGATCTCGGCGGCGGGGGCGCCGGACATGCCGCGGGAGACGACGGCGTGCGCATAGGCCTCGGTCTGCAACAGACCGTGGATGAACTGGACTTCGTAGATCCGGATGAGCGATGCCGCCCCCTCCAGACCGATGTACGTCTGGAACCAGCCGGGCAGCACGTCTCCGTAACTGTGCCACCAGCCCGCCACGTTGGCCTCGCGAGCCAGACCGAGGAGCGAGTCGCGCTCCGCCTCGTCCGTGACTCCGTAGAGCGTGAGCAGGTCCTCGACGTCCCTGGCCTTGAAGCTCACCCGTCCCAACTCCATGCGGCTGATCTTCGATTCGGAAGCACGGATGGAGTAGCCGGCCGCCTCGCGGGTGATGCCGCGCGAGTCGCGCAGCCGCCTGAGCTGAGAGCCCAGCAGGATGCGCCGCACCACGGATCCACTCGACTCGCCTGCCGCCACTGGTCCAACCCTCCCCATCGCTTCCTGGGCATCGGGGCACCCCCTGAACCCCAAGAGCCGGATTCTGCCATCAAAACGCTTCAGCCCGTACTCATTCGATTACGGAAATGAGAAGACTTCCGGAAGGCCATGAAACTGTCTGTAGGGAGAAATGAGCAAGAACCGGCACGGGGTCGGACAGGTCCGGCGCGTGCACGTGCATCTGCCCTTGCATCTGCTCAGCGCATTCGGAACCATGGGCCCCGCGCACCTGCGTGCTCGTTCGTGTTGTCCGCCGTACCAACGCAGTACCGCTACAGCCGCGAATCCCGGGAGTGCCTCGCATGGGGACGAATGGATCGACGATGCTCGGGCCGTTAAGGCAGGGGCTTCCCCCCGCCGATCCCTCAGCCGCCTCCGGATCAGCCACCTGCACCCTGCCGGCCCGGTACGAAGCCGTCGGTGGGGCCCGCCAGTTCACCAAGGCGACGCTGGCCCGGTGGGAGCTGAGCGACCGTTTCGACGACGTCGCCCTGGTCGTCTCCGAACTCGTCACCAACGCGCTGCGGCACGCGCTGCCCGATGACGCCCCGAGGGACCCTCAGGAGGCTCCGGTAAAGCTGCACCTGATGCGCTGGTCCTCACGTCTGGTGTGCGCGGTGCGCGACCCCAGTCAGGCGAGTCCGGTGGCGTCCGAGGCGGCGGACTCGGCGGAGTCGGGTCGCGGTCTGTTCCTGGTCGAGTCGTTCAGTGACGGCTGGGGCTGGCACCCGTCCCCCGCACGGGCCCCGGAGAATCCGGCCGCGGGCTCGCAGGCGCTGCGCGGCAAGGTGGTCTGGGCGCTGTTCCGGCTCTCCGACACCGTCTGACGCGCGCGGACCGGCGCGGCGTTCCGCGCGCACGGCCTGCGCTTTCCGCCCGTACGGCGGTCAGCCGCCCGCTATCAGGTGATCGAACTCCCCGTCCTTCACGCCGAGCAGCAGCGCCTCTATCTCGGCCGGCGTATAGACCAGGGCGGGCCCGTCGGGGTGGCGTGAATTCCGCATCGCCACATCCCCGTCGGGCAACTTGGCGAACTCCACGCAGGATCCCTGGGAGTTGCTGTGCCTGCTCTTCTGCCAGACGACTCCGCGAAGCTCTGTGGCGGCCATGCCGTTGTACACGTGGTGCACAGGACGCTCCCCGAGTTGCAAGGTGCAAGTGTCAACTGGTTCGGATCATAGCTGTGTTCATATGCCGATGCATGAGCAGATGCACGTGCACGCGGGGTGTTCTCTTGATTACAGCTTTACCTTCGCCCGCCCGCCCGCTCTCACGGAGAGACAGACGAACGGACCGTCTATTTGGCTCCCCGCAGCGGGAGTTGTCCGGTAAATCGATCAAAACGCCCTGGTAACTTTGGGCGGTCTTTCGTCAACAAGGGGGAATTCCAGGTGCACCCACTCGTACGATCCGGCGCCGTCGCCGTCGCGGGTCTGGCCGCCGCGGTCGCGCTGACGGGCTGCGGCAGTGACAGCGGGAAGAGCGACTCGGACAAGGGCGCAGCTGGCGGGCCCGCCTCGGCACCCGCCGACGGCAGCGACAGCGGTTCCGCGAGAGATGCCGCGGCGCTCGACGGGACATGGGCCGGGGTGACCGATGGCAAGGCCGTCGCCCTGTCGGTCACCGCCGGCAAGGCCGCGCTCGTTGCCGACGCCCACGTCTGCTCGGGCGAGGTGAAGGACATGGGCAAGGTGATGCTGGCACTGAAGTGCACCGACGGCGACACCGCCCGCACCATGGGAGCCATCGCGTCCAACGACGGCAAGACGATCGTCGTTCAGTGGGACGCCGGCGGCAAGGACACGCTGGCCAAGACGGAGCCGGGTGCGCTTCCGACGGGACTGCCGGGCCTGCCCACCCCGTGACGCGGGAGCGCTGCCGGACCGTTCAGCTCCGTCCGGCACCGCTCGTCCGGGGCCGGGTGCCCGCGCCGCCGTCCAGCGCCCGGGAGAACTCCTCCAGGGACTCCAGCAGCAGATCGGCCCCGTTCCGTACGACCGGGTCGGATGTCCGCCCGCACCGCCGGTCCTCCTCGTCCCACCGCTCCAGCGCCTCACGGACCGCGTCCCAGCGCGGTGCGCGGCGCTCCCGCACCTCCTTCGCGCCCCGCGCGGTGGCCCGGCGCAGCGCGGCGGCGAGTTGCGCGGCGGCGGGGACGGGAATGGCATCGCCCTCCGGCAGGTGCGCCTCCATCAGCATCCCGGCCCGGCCCAGCTGAGCGAGGGCGTGCTGGGCGTCCTCGGCGGCCGCGCGGGAGAGGCCGCGGTGGCGCACGGGTTCGTGCTGGGCCCTCGCGACCGCCTCCTGCCAGGCCACGCGGGCTTCGCGGGAGGCGAGAAGCGCGGCGCGGACGTCCTCCGGGCCGCGCTCCGCCGGATCCGCGTACTGGTCGACGACGGCGGCGGCGTACCGCCCGTCGGCTGCCAGCCAGTCGCCGAGCCGGTTGCGCAGCCGAGGGGTCTCCCAGGCCGGGTAGACGGCGTACGAGATCATCGCGAGGAGCCCGCCCACCAGGGTGAGGACGACGCGTTCGGCCACGGTCTGCGACCAGACGTCGCCCGCCATGCCGAGCAGGAAGACGACGTACGCGGAGACGCAGGCCTGGCCGACCACATACCCGGTGCGCATCAGCAGGTACATCAGCAGGGCGCAGCCGACGGCGAGCGCGGCGGTGGGACCGACACCGGGATGGACGGCCCGGACGATGACCGTGGCGACGAAAACCCCGACGATCGTGCCGCCGAACCGGCCCGCGGCTCGGGCGTACGTCTGGGAGAACTCGGGCCGCATCACCATGACGGCGGCCATCGGCGCCCAGTAGCCGTGACCGAACGGCAGGGCGGCGCCCATGAGATAGCCGACGGCGACGACGGCTGTGACCCGGACGGCGTGCCGCAGGATCGGCGAACCTGGGCGCAGTTCGGCGCGCATCGCCCGCAGGACGACGGGGACCAGCCGCAGCAGGGTGGGGCGGCGGCGGTGCGGGGCGATCGTGTCGGCCGCGTCATCGGCCTCCGCCCGGTCCTCCTTCGTCCCGTCGCCCTCGGCGGTCTCGATGACATCGGCGAGCAGCGCGCTGAGGCGGCGCGCGGCACGGCGCGCGGCTCCGGTGAGGATCGCCCCGGTGTCGGGGGTCTTCAGGGCGGCGACCGCGGGGGCGGGGAGGCGCACCGGGGTGCCGTGCCGGATGGCGCCGGCCGCGGCGTCCAGTACGGAGGCTGCGGCGGCGAGGAGTTCGCGGACCCGGTCGCGTTCCGGACCTTCGGCGGGGGCGCCCACCGCCGGGTCCGCGAGGGAGGCGAGCACCGGCCTGATCCGTTCGGCGACGCCGCGGAAGCCATGCAGTTCGGCGGGGCGGTGGCGGGCCTGGCGCGGGGTGACGGCGGCGGCGCTGCGGGCGGTCATCAGCGGGACCGGGTCGAACGCGGCGACCGGGTCGTGGCGCAGCCTGCGGGCGTAGTCGGCCTCCGCCGCCAGTGCGTCGGCGAGGGCGTCGCGCTGGACGCCCCATCTGCGTACCGGAAACAGGACGATCAGCGCCGCCTGGACGACTCCGCCGAACGCGATCATCACAGCGTGCAGGGAAGCCTGGGCGACGGAGGTGGGGAGGGTGATCGTGACCAGCATGATGCCGACATTGGATCCGGCGATGATGCCGCCCGTCGGCCCGGCCGCCCAGGCCAGCCCGGCCAGGAACGTCCAGAGGACCAGCAGGACCATGAACAGCGGGAGATGGGCGCCGGTGAGATAGCCGAGAAACGTCGATACCGCGAGACTCGCACCGGAGACCAGGGCCAGGACGGGCCGGGGGCGCCAGCTGCGCTGGAAGGTGGCGATGGCCGCCTGGAACGCGCCGAACGCGGAACTGGCGGCGACCACCGGCCCGAAGAAGGCGAGGCCGACCCCGATGACCAGGGCGAGTCCGGCCGCGCCACGGATCGCGATGAGCGGTTCGAGGCGCCGCCGCTCGATCGTCAGCCCCGAGCGGGCGGTCTCTCTCAGCGCCCGGAGCCAGCCCATGGACCGAGCCTAGTCGGAATGCCCCTTAGACCGACCGGCACATGGGGGTGGGAGAAGGAGCGGGGTTGGGTGCGTGCAGGTGCAAGGCGGAGGAGGGAGTCGACGCGAAGGGGGTCCCCCCATGCCTTCAGGGCTATGGGGGAGTCGGTGACTGACGACAACGCCGGAGGGGGTCCCCCCTGGCCCTCAAGGCCTTGGGGGAGTGCGCACCCAGCCCCGCGACGCCGCCTCCCATGTGCCGGTCGGTCTTATGCAGACTTTCCGATTATTCGGTCGCGAGAGGGGCGCCACCTGTTCGCGTACGCCCCGCTACCGGGAACCGTCGATGCCCGGCCGCCGCTCGCCCATCCGGGCCCGGTCGGCGGCGGCCGTGCCGTGCGCCCAGCCCTCGCCGTCCGTCACTCCGCGCACCCGGGTGCTGGTCGTCCGAGGGAACATCCGGTCCGCGGCGTCCGTGACCGCCACGTCCCGCGCCGCCAGGACCGGCAGCAGATCGTCGTCGGCGGCGCCCCCCTCCGAGACCGAGGCCGCGGTCACCCGGGCGGTGTCGGACGCCAGGCGCGCGCCCAGCCGCTGAACGTACGCCATCAGGAAGGACTGGCGGAACGTCTTGGTCCGCTTGCGCCCTCCGGCCCGCTGGCCCGCCTCGGCCTTCGCCATCGCCGCCGTGCCCTGGACCAGCAGGGAGGTGTACAGCAGTTCCACGGCCTCCAGGTCCGGCTCGAAGCCGACGACCGTCGAGAAGCCGAGATCACTGTTCCACACGGCACGGCAGCGGTTCGCGGAGGCGACGGCGTCGAGCAGGATCGCCTTCGCCGTCTCGTACGGGGCATCCACCCCGATCCGGCAGGCGCCCGGCGCCTCCTTGCTGTGCGTACGGGCGGCGAGGAGGGCCTCGTCGATGGAGTGCCGGGCCATCAGCTCCTGCGCCTTGGTGGTGAGGGCCTCCGCCTCCTCCGGGAACCCGGTCGCCTCCGCCTTCGCGAGCAGCGCGCGGATCCGGGTCAGCATGCGGGGTTCGTCGTGCGCGGGCGGCAGATCGAGCCGACGGCCGGGGGCGCCGGGCGGCGGGCCGACCGGCTCGATCGAGGGAAGCCGGAGGAGCAGCCGGTAGAGACCGAGGAGGGCGGAGGCGTACGAGAACCGGTCGGGCCGGTTCCGCGGCGGCGGCGCGGGCAGCTCGGCCAGCTGGGACCGCCAGCGGGGCGGTAGCTGCTCGTACCGGCCGGCCTCCGCGGTGATCAGCCCCGCGGCGAGCCCGGCCCCGGTCTCGTCGAGTTCGCGGCGGACGATCCGTACGACATCGGCAGGCTGCCAGCCACGCTCCCAGGCACGGCGGACGAATTCCTCTCCGCGCCGGACCAGTTCCGCGTCGGCCGCCGGATCGGCGGCGAGAAGGGAGGCACCGGTGTCGAGACCGGCGTCGCCGTCCGAGTAGAGGGCTGCCGCGAATGCCTGGTCGATCACCGGTTCCATGAGGTCAGGGTAGGCAGGGCGGCGCGGCGGGGTAGGCCTGGCCCCACCCCGGAGACGGGTTCTGATGCTGCGGGAACTGGTGGACCGGGAGGGACAGACGATCGTGATGGTCACGCGTGATCCGGTGGCGGCGGCGTACGCGGACCGGGTGGTCTTCCTGGTCGACGGGCACGTCTCGGACGACCTGACCGGACTCTCCGTGGAACGGATCGCGGCCTGGATGGCCGCAGCGCGCGTGAGCGCGGCCCGTACGGACGCCGCGGTCGGGGATCGCGCGGAGGCGGCATCGTGCTGACCGTCGCCCTGGCCGCGCTGGACCACACTCATCGGCACCTTCGTCGCGCTCGCGCTCGGCGTGCGGCTGATCGCGACCATGGGACTGGGACTCGCCTCGGCCTTCGACGCCCCGGACCGTGAGCCGCAGCGATTCGCCGCGTCACCGGTGGTGGTGAAGGGCATCGACACGCTGACCGTGCGGGTGCGGCGCGGACCGGCCACCGCTCATGTCACCAGGAGACTCGCTCATCCACACCCTGTGGATATCAATCGTCTGCGCGACCCGACAGCGCTCGGCCCGGTGGCCCGCGTCGCCCCGCCCCAGTGTCAGTCCCACCTGCCAGACTCACAGACATGACCGCACGCTGGGCTCTGGCCACCACGGAGACCGGCGGCGCCCGCCTCACCCCCCTCACTGCCGACGGCCTTCCCGCCGCCCCGGTCCTGACCGAACCCGACCTCGTGGAGGCGGTCCGTTCCCGCCCGGACGTCATCCGCTGGGTCTGGCGGTCGACCGCCGAGACCTACCCCCGCCTGCTCGCCGCGGGCGTACGGATCGACCGCTGCTACGACATCGAGGCAGCCGAGTCCCTCCTCCTCGCACACGAGGGCCGGCTCGGCGAACCCCGCTCCGCCGCGGCCGCCCACGCCCGCCTCCGTAACGCCCCCGTACCCCCCGATCCCCCCTCCCGCGCCGCGGAGCCCGGCGCGCAGTCCTCCCTCTTCGAGCCGCAGTCCGGCACGGGCATCCCTTTCGAGGCGCTCCTCCAGGTGTACGCGGAGCAGCTCCGCCGCCACGACGCCACCACCCACCCCGGCCGCATGCGTCTGCTGACGGCCGCCGAGTCCGCCGGCATGCTGGTCGCCGCCGAGATGAACCGGGCCGGCCTGCCCTGGCGGGCAGACGTGCACCGGGAGCTCCTGCACGACCTGCTGGGTGAGCGATACGCCGGCGGCGGCGAACCCCGCCGACTGGCCGAGCTGGCCGAGAAGGTATCCACGGCGTTCGGCCATCGGGTCCGCCCGGACCTTCCCGCCGATGTGGTCAGGGCGTTCGCACGGGCCGGGATCAAGGTGAAGTCGACTCGCCGCTGGGAGCTTCAGGAACTGGACCATCCGGCCGTGGAGCCGCTGATCGAGTACAAGAAGCTGTACCGGATCTGGACGGCGCACGGCTGGAGCTGGCTCCAGGACTGGGTGCGGGACGGCAGGTTCCGCCCCGAGTACCAGCCGGGCGGCACCGTCAGCGGCCGCTGGACCACCAACGGCGGCGGGGCGTTGCAGATCCCCAAGGTGATACGGCAGGCGGTCGTCGCCGACGAGGGCTGGCGGCTGGTCGTCGCCGACGCCGACCAGATGGAGCCGAGGGTTCTGGCCGCGATCTCCCGCGACCCCGGCCTGATGGAGGTCGCGGGCCATGACGGCGACCTCTACACGGCGCTGTCGGACCGCGCCTTCCACGGCGACCGCGACCACGCCAAGCTGGCGCTGCTGGGAGCGATCTACGGCCAGACCTCGGGCGACGGCCTGAAGAACCTCGCGGCGCTGCGACGACGCTTCCCGCTTGCCGTGGCGTATGTCGACGACGCGGCGAAGGCGGGCGAGGAGGGCCGTCTCGTACGGACCTGGCTGGGCCGGACCAGTCCGCCGGCGGCCGGGAGCGGGGACGACGACGAGGCCGGAATCCCGCAGGAGAGCGACGAGCAGCCTTCCGGGGAGGGCGAGTTCACGCCGGGCTACGCCTCGTCGAACGCCCGGGCGCGCGGCCGCTTCACCCGTAACTTCGTGGTGCAGGGCAGCGCCGCCGACTGGGCGCTGCTGTTCCTGGCCGCACTGCGTCGGTCCCTGGCCGCCGCCGGTCTCCGGGCCGAACTGGTCTTCTTCCAGCACGACGAGGTGATGGTGCACTGCCCCGAAGAGGAGGCCGAGGCAGTCGTGAAGGCGATCCGGGCCGCCGGTGACCTGGCGGGGCGGACCGCCTTCGGCAGGACGCCGGTGCGCTTCCCTTTTACGACGGCGATCGTGGAACGCTACTCCGACGCCAAGTAGCAGAGCTCACCCGTCGGGGCGTTCGGCCGCGTCCGTCCCGGGCTCACCCTGCACGGGCTGCGTGGGCTGTGTCGACTGCGTGGGCTGCACCGTCTCCGCGGGCGGAACAACGCGCCCTGTACCCGCACCCGGCCCTCCGAACCCACCGAACCCGGCCAGCCCGTGGTCGTAGTGCACGGCCCGCAGATGCCGGTGCCGGTGCCGGGAATTGAGCAGATGGATAACGTACGCCGTCAGCGCGATCATCGCCAGGACGACCGCCGCGGTGATCAAGCTGTCCATGAGAGCCGGCCCCCTTCGCGCGCGCAGGCCGAGACTTCTCCAGGCTACTCCGTGAGCCGTCCGCACAGGTCGTCGGCCGGACCGGGAAAGCGGCCCGGACCAGGAACGTTGCCATTTCCGCCCCGGGCCTCGGCGCGCCCGCGCAGCGGTGCCGGCCCCACGGGTTCCCGAGTGCACGGCGCCGACAAACCCGGACCGGCCGCTGCCGCGCCTGACGGGGAAGCCGATGAAGCAGCGCCCGGAGCCGTTCATGCAGGACGCGTCACCGCCCCGCAGGTCGGTGAACGTCCGCGGCTTCCCGCTCACCCGACGTACCGTCACCACGTCGCGCTCGACTCCGACGGCGGCGGGAAGGGCCCCGGCCAGCGGTGGTACGGCGGCCCGTGCACGTCTACGGAGCACGGGTCTCTCCCCACTCGCCGACCGCACCGACCAGTGCTTCGGCCACGACAACGGCCGGATCAGGGACGACCGGGGCCAGGCCATCGTCGCCAAGCAGCTCCTCGGCTGGGCGGAGGACGTCCGTACGTGCGGGTGATCTCCCCGGCATCCGCCCGCAGCAGTAGGTTCCCCTCATGCGAATAGGCCACCTGCTGGGCACGGGACGATCTGCCGATGTGTACGCGATCGACGAGGCGTGGGTCCTGCGCCGCTACCGCGACAGCAGTGACGCCAGACCGGAGTTGGCCGTGATGTCCTACCTCTCGGCCTTCGGCTACCCGGTCCCCCGCCTCGGCCCGAGCCCGGCCGCCGCCACCCCCTCCGACCTCGTACTGCAACGCCTGACCGGCCCGACCATGCGGGAGTCCCTGCTCTCCGGCGCACTCACCGGGGACGAGGGAGCCGCGATCCTCGCCGGTCTCCTCACCGACCTGCACACGATCCCGGCCAGGCTCTCCCCGGATCCCGAGGACCGGATCCTCCACCTGGACCTGCACCCGGACAACGTGATGCTGACGCCCGACGGCCCGGTGGTGATCGACTGGCGGACCGCCGCGGAGGGGCCGCCCGCCCTGGACCGGGCCATGTCGTCGCTGATCCTGGCCCAGGTGGCGGTCGACCGCACCTCCTCACAGGCAACGGGTGCCCGCTCCCTGCTCACCGCTCTGCTCCCCCGGCTCGCCGACCGGGGCGGCATCCCGGGCGCTCAGCTGGCCCAGGCGGTCCGTCGCCGCGCGGCGGACCCGAACCTGACGCGGGACGAACGGGAGTTCATCGACGAAGCGGCGGGCCTGATCCGCGCATGGGCAGGATGAGGATCGGTCGGACCCGGCCCCCGGGACGGGTCCGATCTCGGGGAACGTGTCTGGACCAGCGGCGCCCCGGGGGGCCGAAGGCGGCATGACCCGGCAGCCGAAACGCGCGACGCGGTCGAGCCCCGGCGGGACGAAGAGGCGCCGCCCGTGGACGCCGCCGGCCATGAGGGAGCCGTACGGATCATTCGGGATCCACCACGGGTCGCGGTACGAGCGGGTGGCGGACGCCACGCACAGATGACGCCCCCCTCGCCCGGACAAGGAAGAACCCCAGGTCACGGTGAGTGACCTGGGGTTTCCTGACCCGACTCCGGGCTTCGCACACAGGACGGGCACGCATGGGGCCACGGGCAACGCTGTCGGAGATCAGCCCAGCCGGTTGCAGGACGTTACGCAGCGTTTCGTCGGCTCGCACAGACCGGGGCCGCACATACGGTGGCTCCCGGTGCCCCATATCGACCCGTTACCGTCAGTCGTCGCCGACGACTCCGTTGTCGATACGTTGCTCTTCCGGGAGCCTAGCCAGTTGCCGAGATGGGTGTCACTCGGGTCGATGGACGTCTCCACCGGCGGTGTGGCTCTCACCGGTCGTTCTGGTGTATTAGCTAGCTTCCTCCTTATTTGTCCGTAGTCAAGAGAGGAAGCGGAAAAAATTCACCACGGATGGAGCGGCCCGGATGCTGCATGGCGGGTGGCGGCCCGGAGGGCTCGCCGAGCCGATGAAGCAACGCCGACCGCTCCTCCATGCCTACTGAACGTCGATGTTGCTCTCGGTCAGTACTGGGGTGCTGGCGCAATCGGCCCGAGGTCGGGCTGTGCCCGCAGTTCCACGGTGAGTGGCGTGGCGGCCCCGGCGAGGTCCAGCACCAGGACCTCGTTGGCGCCCGCATGCCACAAGGGCGCCGGGGCATAGAGGGTGCGCTGGGGGCCCTGCTCGGTCCGCAGGCGGCCGAGGAGGAAGCCGTTGAGCCAGACCAGGGTGCGGTGGCTGCCCGGGACGGCGAGGAATGCGTCGGCCGCCTCGGGAAGGTCGACGACGGCGCGGTGGAAGACGGGGCCGTCGGCGGTCCCGGCGGCAGGGGCTGTGGGCAGGGCCGCCAGGTCGTCGAGGGGGAGTACCCGGACGTCCCAGCCGAACAGGTGCTGGTAGTCCAGGCGCACGCCTGCGACCAGGCCCTTGCGGTCGGCCAGGTGGGGGCCGTAGTTGACCCGGCCGAAGGGCTCGACCAGGATCTCCAGTTCCGCGCCGCCCTCGGGGACGGACAGCTCGATGGTCGGAGACGGGGCGTCGCGTTCGAGCACGCCGACCAGGTGCCCGTCGAGGAAGACCTGCGCCAGGTCCCGGATGCCGTCGACGGTCAGCGTGGCGGGACCGCCGGGTCCGGTGATGCGGTGCCGGTAGTGGACGAGCCCGCTGTGGTGGCCGAGCTTCTCGATCGGTTCGGGGGCCGGGCGGTGCGTCGCGACGGAGAGAAGGTCCAGGCTGTCGCGCAGGGCCGCAACCGGGGCGGCGGGGACGGTCTGCGGGTCGACCCGGGGCAGCTGGGCGGGCGGTTCGGTGTCCGGCAGCGGCACGTAGCGGCCGATGACCTCGCGGAAGGCGTGGAACTTCTCGGTCAGCTCGCCGGCCTCGCCGATCGGCGCGTCGTAGTCGTAGCTGGTGATGGTGGGCATGTAGCCGGGGTCGGCGAGGGTCTTGCCGGTGTGGTTGGCTCCGGCCCACCAGCCGAAGTTGGTACCGCCGTGGCCCATGTAGATGTTGACCGATCCACCGGCGGCGAGGATCCCGTCGAGCGCCTCGGCGGCGTCGGTGGTGTCCCGGACGTGGTGGGGGTCGCCGTAGTGGTCGAACCAGCCGTTCCAGAACTCCATGCAGACCAGCGGGGCGTCGGGCTGGAACGTGGCGAGGGCGTCGAAGGCCTCGCTGGCGCGCGAGCCGAAGTTGGCGGTGGCCAGCACACCAGGGAGGGTGCCGCCGGCGAGCATGCGCGCCTCTGGGCCGTCGGAGGTGAAGAGCAGGCAGTCGATGCCCCTCGCGACGAGGCCGTCCTTCAGGTGCTCCAGATAGGCCCGGTCGTTGCCGTAGCTGCCGTACTCGTTCTCGACCTGGACGGCGACGATCGGGCCGCCGCGCAAGACCTGGAGTTCGGCGAGCACCGGGATCAGCTGGTCGAACCACTGATCCACGGCGGCCAGGTAGGCGGGGTCGGCGGTGCGCAGGCGCAGGGACTCGTCGGCGAGCAGCCAGGCCGGGAGCCCGCCCAGGTCCCATTCGGCGCAGATGTACGGGCCGGGGCGGGCGATCACATCAAGGCCGAGCGAAGCGGGACGGGGCGGGCGCTCAGGACAACCGGGCACGGACGCTCTCCCTGATGGCCAGACAGGCGGCACCCCGCGCCCACAACGTCTCGCTGGCCTCGTCGACCTTGATCACACAGTCGCGGGCCGCGGTGGAGACGGCGTGGCGCTCCAACGCTGCAGTCATGGCGGGCCCGAAGTACTCGTAGGCCACCACGCCTTCACCCGCGATCACGATCAGTCCCGGGTTGAGCAGGTTGCACAGACATGCCAGTCCGCGTCCAAGCGCGTCGCCTGCCACGGCGAACGCATCGAGCGCGGCACGTCGTTCAACCTCCGACCCCGACCGCGCGAGCTCCACAACGGCGTCGTAGTCGGCCTCGGTCCGACCACCGGCCTCGCGGAACATCCGCAGCACCGCATCGGAGGAGGCCAGCGCCTCCACGCAGCCGCGGTTGCCGCAGGCGCAGTCCGGACCATTCGGCTCGATCGGCAGATGGCCGAACTCGACGGCCAGTCCACCGACACCCGAGTGGAGAACTCCGTGGAGCATCAGCGCACCACCGACGCCGCGTCCGACCGAGATCACGGCGAATGAACCGACGTCCCGGCCCTCACCGAACCAACGCTCAGCGATGACCAGGGCGTTGACGTCGTTGTTCACCACCACCGGAAGCCCGGTGGCCGCGGTCAGCGGAGCGGCGACGGCAACATCCGTCCAGCCCAGCCGCACCGCCGAACGGCACACCCCGCTCGCCGCATCGACGTGGCCGCCCACGCCGACCCCGATGCCCAGCACCCTCGCGTCGGCACTCGGCGCCTGCGCGATGAGCCGGTCTGTCAACTCCGCCGCCACCGACAGCACATGAGCGGGCTCCAGGGAATCGAGCACCTGCTCCAGGCGGTGCAGCGGACGTGCACCGAGGTCGGTGAGCACGGCCGCAACATGTGTGCGTGCGATCTGGATCCCGACGACCAGGTGCTGCTCGGTATTGACCCGCAACAGGCGCTGGGGGCGGCCCAGACCCGACGCGCTCTGCTGTCCGGTCTCGCTCAGATAGCCGTCCTCGATCAGCGGCGAGAGCAGCCGGGTCACCGTGGAGGGTGACAGACCGAGTCGCTGCGCGATCACTGTTCTGGAGATCGGGCCGGCGGTCAGCACCTGGGCGAAGATCTCGGCTCCCGTCTGGTCCGGGACCAGGGCCGTCATCGCGCTCACATCACGCCTCTCCATCACATGGCCGACTCAGTGTTGCCAAGAGTGTGATGGAGATATTTTTGCGCGTCAAGAAAAGAAATGGCAAGGGAGGGGAGGACAGCAGAGTCCTCGGACGGCGTCGCCGGCTCACCAGCGGCAAACTCCCGGGCGGCGACCGCGTCGGCGAGGGCCGCTCTCCAGCGACTGCTCCGCCGCAGCCAGGCACCGGGCCGGAGACGGGGAGGAATCCGACGCCGACCGACAGTGCTGCCGTGGCGCAGGCCAGGGCGGTGGTGGGGCGCAGGAAGTCGCCCTGGCCGAGTCGCCGCGCAAGGTCGATGACGGTCTGTCGGGCGCGGGGCAGCGGGGGACGGCGGGTACGGCGACGGCGGCCCACGCCGCGACGGCGATGGCAAAGCCGGCCATAACGCCGAACAGCGGCGGCAGACCACCGAGGTAGACGACCGCACCACGGGGCAGCGGCCCTGCGGTGCAGCCGAGGCTCTTGTAGAAGCCGTACGAGCCGAACGCGCTCCCGTGCTTGGAAGCCTGATTCAGCCGGGCGACCAGGGCGGAGGCGGCCGGCAGGGAGGCATCTGTCGAGGCACGCTCACGCGGCCCCGGCTCGTTGGGGCGTTTCCGACCCGTTCCCTGTCACCGTGTTGGGCATGAGGCTCTCGTACCGGCGCTTCCGGCCCAGCTTGGGCATGCCCAGGGTGATGAAGGCCTCCGCCTGCAGGGCGGCGAATCCGATCCGGGGCATGTCACGGGTGCTCGGGTAGACCAGGAAGCGCGGCTCCCATTCGGGCTGGAACTTGGCGTTGAACTTGTACAGCGACTCGATCTGGAACCAGCGCGAGACGAACACCAGCAACCCACGCCAGGCGCGCAACACCGGGCCGGCGCCGATTCGCTCGCCCCGGGCGAGGGCCGAGCGGAACATCGCGAAGTTCAGCGACACCCGGTGGATGCCCATGGCCGGGACCGCCTGCAGGGCGGCCACGATCAGCAGTTCGTTCAGTCCGGGGTCGGCGGTGCGGTCGCGGCGCATCAGCTCCAGCGAGATGCCCTCCTTGCCCCAGGGGACGAAGTGCAGTACGGCTTTGAGGTCGTCGCCGGTCGTGGCACCTGGTTCGCGCTCCTCCGGAGCCTTGTGTGCGGTGACCACCACGCAGTCGTCGTCGTTCGGGTCGCCGAAACGGCCGAGCGCCATCGAGAAGCCTCGCTCGGTGTCGGTGCCGCGCCATCGGGCTGCGGCGTCCGCGATCTTTCGCTTCTCCTCCAGGGTCAGCTCGCCGACCCGGCGGACCTGGCAGGAGTACCCGGCCCGCTCGATCCGCTTGATCATCTGCCGGACGTTGCGCATCGGGCGCCCCGCCAGCGAGAACGTCGTGGCGTCCACGATCGCCTCGTCACCGAGTTCGATCGCGTCCAGCCCGGCCTCGCGGGTCCAGACTTCGCCGCCGACCTCGCTGCAGCCCATGACGGCCGGTACCCAGGCGTGCTCGCGGGCCTCGGCCATGAAGACCTTGATCGCGCCCGGCCATGCCTCGACGTCTCCCACCGGGTCGCCGGAGGCGAGCATCACCCCGGAGACCACCCGGAAGGAGATCGCGGCCTTACCGGTGGGCGAGAACAGCACGCTCTTGTCCCGGCGCAGCGCGAAGTAGCCCAGTGAGTCGCGTCCACCGTGCCGCTCCAGCAGCGCCCTGACCTTGGCCTCGTCCTCCGGGGTGAGCTCCGGCTCGGGCTTCTCCGGGCGCAGCGCGAGGTAGCCGGTTGTCAGGGCGGTGAGCAGGCCGAGTGCGCCGAGTGAATTCGCGACCTCTTCGGTGCCCTCGGGGTTGTAGCGGATCGGGCCCTCAAAGCCGAAGAGGCCCCACATGGTCTCCTGCAGCTGCTCGCCGAGGCCGGGGCTGCCGGTCGCGGAGTGCGTGTGGACGGCGACGACCACCAGGCCGATGACCACGCTCAGGGCGCCCATGACAACGAGGTTGACGAGGGCGCGCAAGCGGGTGCGCGGGTCGGCCTTGGCATAGAACTCGCGGCGGTGGATGAGCATCACCACGAGCAGGGCGAGCGAGAGGGCTGTCGGGCCGATCTGGTGCCCATGTGCGATGTGCAGGGCCGCGCTGGTCGACAGCAGGACGCAGACGGTGCGCCAGGCTCGGCGCTTGCGGCGGCGCAACGCGTGCGCGAGCAGCACCAGCAGAACGCCGACCATGAGCGTGCCGGCGGCTTCGAGGGTGGTCGTCCCACCCGGGAGTTGACCGGCCAGCGCGTGCACTCTGCTGTGCCGCAGTCTGGGGAACACGGCGCTGGCGATGTCGAGGAGGCCGATGAGCAGGCAGGCGTAGCCGACCGCGCGCGGGAGCCAGGCCCGGGGGACGGCTGCGGCTTGACTGCGGAGCGTGTGCAGGGCGCGGCGGTGCGCTTGCTCGGGGGACGGGTCAAGGGACACGGAGCTTCACATCTGCCTGGTGTAGGGGCTGCGGTGGGGGGTCCACTTCCACTTCGAAGCATGAGAGGTGGTGGACCTTCATGGGCGTGCCGTGGAGGAAGGGCGCGCCCGGGGGGCGAAGGTGACGCCGGTCGGCTTCACGTGTCCGAGCGCCGGAGCCGTACGCCTTGGTCAGGGCCTCGGTGCGGGCCGCGATGGCCTCTTGCGGCGTGTGGACGGCACTCGCTGCGCTCACGCACATCCTCCCGGGTTCGCCGCCCCGGCGCGCGCGGGCGTGCGGGCCTGGCAGACTCTGGACAGTAGCTTCTACGGGAACGTAGAACATCTACGTGAATGTAGAAGATAGCGCAGGAGGTGACCAGCCCATGGCCGCACCCGAACCGATCCCGCCCCGGAGCACACTCGGACAGCGGGGCAAGGGCGAGCTGGAAGCAGAGGTCCTGGCGGCCCTGCAGCACGCGACCCCCGACCCGCTGACCCCCGGCGAGGTCAAGGAGCAACTCGGCGGCGGCCTGTCCTACAGCACTGTCGTCACCGCGCTGTCCCGGCTCTACGCCAAGGGCGTGCTCAAGCGCAGCCAGCGCGGGCGAGCCTTCGCCTACACCCCGGTCGCCGACGAATCGGGACTCGCGGCCCGCAAGATGCGCCAGGTCCTGGAGAACGGCCCAGACCGCGAGGCCGTCCTGACCACCTTCGTCGACGACCTGTCGGCCGACGACGAGCAGTTGCTGCGCCGGCTGCTGGACAGCGGGACCTAGGGGCCACCGGATGCGCGTCGCCGTCTACCTGCCGCTGCTCTTCCCGCTGCTGGCCGCCCTGGCCGCCCGCCCGCTGGGCGAGCGACTGCCACCACGCCTGGCCACCTGGCTGCTGACCGTCGGAGCGTTGGTGCTGGCCACCGCGAGCAGCCTGGTCCTGGGCATGCTGGCGATCACCGGCCTGATCCGCATCCCGCTGCTCGCCAGCCTCGCGCAGGGGCGATGGTCGGCGGAGATCGCCCAGCACGACGACCCGGCCTCACTGTCGGTCGGCCTGCTCGCCGGCGCCCTGTTGGCCGCTGCGGGCACTGCTGCGGCCCGCATGCTCTGGCGACGGGTCCGCACCCTGGTCGCCTCCGCGTCCGAAGCCGCGTGCCTCCCGGGCCAGGACCAACTGGTCATCCTCGAGGATCCCGCCGCCGAGGCCTTCGCCGTCCCCGGACTGCCGGGCCGCATCGTCGTCTCCACCGGAATGCTCGACGCCCTCGACCCCGCCGAGCACGAGGTCCTGCTCGCCCACGAGCGCGCCCACCTGAAGCACCATCACCACCTGTTCGTGGCCGTCGCCCACCTGGCCGCCGCCGCCAACCCACTGCTGCGCTCCCTCGCCACCACGGTGACCTACACAGTCGAGCGATGGGCCGACGAGAGCGCCGCCACCGCCATTGGCGACCGCCGACAGGTCGCCCACACGGTGGGCAAAGCAGCCCTCGCTGCCCGGCGCACCCGGGGCCGCACCTGGATTCCAGCCTCAGCCCTGGCCATCGTGGGTGGGCTGAGCCTGGGCCGCTTCTCGCAGGCCGGGCCGGGCCCGGTGCCCCGCCGAGTTGCCGCCCTGCTCGCCCCGCCCCTTCGCAGCCGCTCCCTGCCGCTCGCCGCGACCGTCGGTGTCCTGTTGGCAACCGGACTGTGCGCCGCCGAGGCGGCGCACGACCTGGAGACACTCTTGGAGCTCGCCAAGCACGGTGCCTCGCGCGGTTGAGCGAGCGCCGGCTTGGCCACGCGCACACAACGGCAATTCCCTCAGCCAAGCAAGGCGGGCGGCTGACCGCTAACCCGAAACGGCGGCGGCAGTCGGCTGGCGGGGCCTACGTTCGCGCCAACCGACATGCTGCGCATATCCGTGGCAGGAGAGTCGGGTCGGCCACCTGCCCGGCCGCTATTCGTCGTCTCCCGGCTTGCCGCGTTCATCGCTGCCTGGGGGCTGCTCGGCGGCGCGCTGATGCCGACGCCGCCGCAGGTGCCACACGATCAGCGCTGCGATCACGGCACCGGCGATGACCACCGCGATGGCTCGGCCGACCTGGTGTTCGACCTTGGTGTAGGCGCTACCCGCGAAGTATCCCAGCAGCGTGAAGCCCGTACCCCAGACCAGGCCGCCGAGAGCGTTGAAGGGCAGGAAGCGGCGGTAGGGCATGTGGGAGATGCCGGCCAGAGCGGGCATCATCGCACGGAAGAACGCGACGAAGCGGCCGAAGAACACAGCGGCGGCCCCACGGCTGCGGATCATGTCCTGGGCCTTTTCGACGCGGTCGCGGTGACGGCGAAGCGGACGGGTCTCGAGAATCCGGGGGCCGTAGTGGTGGCCGATCTCGTAGCCGACGCTGTCTCCGGCGATGGCGGCGAGGACGACGGCCAGGGCCAGCCAGTACACGGAGACCTTGCCCTGGCTCGCGAGGACGCCGCCGATGACCACTGCGGTCTCCCCGGGTAGGACAAAGCCCACGAACAGGGCGTCCTCGCAGAAGACCAGGGCGGCCACGACGGCGTAGACCACAGGGCCGGAAAGGCTGCCGAGCCAGTCGGTGATCGTGTGCATCAGCCATCCCTTCGGCGCATGTCGGCCCCGGGTTAACGCCCCGTCCTCGCGGGGGGAGCCGAAATTAACTCTAGGTGCGTAGCAGTGGGCGTCGGGCCGAGCGCGGCGCGCGGCCCCAGCCGCGCCCGGTGCTCGGCACTGCTGGCCGTTGGGTTCGCCGACCGTGCGCGAGCCCGCGGCAGGGCACTGCGCGCGGTCCCCGTTCGCGCCAACGGCCAGCCCGCGCTGGCCTGTTACCTGCCGACCCCACCTGCGCCCATCGCCCGCCCGTACGGGCTGCTGGTGCTCAGTGCGGACCGGGACGCGATCACCGCGATCACCTGGTTCGGCGACACCAGCATCTTCCCGGCCTTCGGATTGCCCCGCTCCCTGCCCGACGAACGGCCGGGGAAGCGGAGAACCGGACGTACCTCGGCGCCGTCCTGAGCACGCCCGCCGAGTTCGCCCCAGAAGGTCGCGCGGCCGGGCCTGCTCGGCCCGGCCTGCGGCGCGGGCCACCATCTGGGCGGGCCAAGTCGACCTGCGACGACCCCAACCCGCAGGCTCGGTGCACCAACCCCTGGCGGCGGCTCGACCCAGCACGCCGTTTCACCTTCCACACCTGCCGGGCCAGTGTGCGCGGCCGGACAGGAGGCCGCACCGGGAGTGGCCGTTCACATTCGATCCTGCCGCTCAGCGGCGGCCTTCACCGCCCGGAGCCACTCCTCGTGCTGCCCCCGCAGCCGGTCGGCGGAGAAGAGAAGGCCGACCAGCGGTGCCGCCATCGACTCCTCGATGCGCAGCACGGTCGCGCCGTCCCGGGTCGGTGTCAGCACCTGCCGGTCGATCGCCCGGACGCCCATCGCGACGGCACTCCAGGTGAGTTCACGGTTGACATCGACCACCGCGAACCGGGCGCGGATGACCGTCCGGCCGATCGCCCAGACGAAGTCGGCATCCTCGACCACGCCGGCGTCGAGTTCGAGCACCCGCCGCCCGGGCAGCACCTGCGGCCAGCCGGCCGGGTCGGCGATGAGCTGCCAGACCCGTTCGACCGGCGCCTCGATCCGCACCTCCGATGCGCTGACCACGGGCGCGGCCCCGTCGATCCGGCGGCGCTTCGCGTACCGCTCGTGCAGTTCCTGCCGGACCGGACCGCGGTAGAGCAGCTTCATGACGAACCCCCTTGGACGGACTGGATTGGATCGGTGCTCCGGTCCGAGAGCAATGCTCTCTTGGAGCGGCGCTTCGAGTCAAGAGCGGTGCTCTCGCTTTGCGACAGGTGCCCGGCGAGGGTCCCGCCATGACCGCCCCACGAACCGCGCGCGAGCGCGCCCGCACCGAGCCGGCCAGGGAGATCGTCGAGGCCGCACGCTGCCGACTGGCCCTGTTCGGGTGGATCGGATTCGAGCTGCCCGGCCAGTTCGAGGGCACTCTGCTGGAACGGCGGGCAGCCTTCGACCACCACCTGCACTGCCAGGCCAAGCCCACGGCCTCCCCGCCGAAGCGGCCTGACCCGAACCGGTTGCGGGTACGCCCAGTACCGCCGACCCGGACGGGCCGGCTCGGTGCACACGCCCGGACCGGCACCCCGAATGAGACGAAGATCCTTTCTTCGGCGCCGGACCACTGCCCGCCCGTGGGCTGACCGGCGCAGCGCTCGCCCTGGTCACCTCCCGCACCGTCGCCCTGACAGTCACCCTGGTGCTGCGGCGGCGCCGGCGCGTCCCGGGCAGGCAACGGAACACAGTCCGTACGGCTGGGCAGATCCTGGCCGCAGGAGCACCGTTCGGCGTCGACTTCACGGCCCGCATGGCGGTCGGGACACTCCAGCTCGGTCTGGTGGCCTCGTTCGGCGTGACAGCAGTAGCCGGATACGGCGTCGGCTATCGCGTGCTGCTGACAGCCACCATGGCCTTCTATGCCATCCGGCAGGCCGCCGCGATCGAGGCGGCCCGCCTCGCCGGAGCCGACGAGCACACCCAACTCCCCTCGCTGACGAGCAACACCGCACTCTCGGCCGGGGCAGTGAGCGCCGCCTTCAGCGTCCTGTGCGCCGTCGCCGCCGGCCCGGTCACCGCCCTGTTCACCAGCGATCCGGCTGTTGCCGAGCAGTCCGTCGCCTTCCTCAGACTGATGGGGCTCTATCTGCCCCCGTACGCGCTGGTCGTCGCCCTCGGCGGAGTGCTCCAGGCGACAGGCCGGGGCCGCGCTCTCGTCCGAGCCACCGGACTCGGCTTCGCCCTCCAACTGCCGGCCGGATACGCGCTTTCGCGGCTGACCGGCGTCAACGGGGTGTGGCTGGCGATGGCCCTCGGCGCAGGCATCCAACCCCTCCTGCTCAAAGCCTCGCCCGCAAGGCTTCGGCGTAGTCGGCTGACATCCGGTTTGCGCTCACGCGCGGCCGAGCATGGCCAGGGGTCGGCTGAAGTCGCGAGCGTTGCGGCGGAGGCATGCCGCGATGCTCTTCGCGTGAGGAGTCCCGCACCGAACCCGACACCCTCCGGCTACGGATCCTGGACATCCCCGCCCGCATTGTGCGCAGCGGACGCCGCCGGATCCCCAAAGTCGCCGCCGACTGACCCTGGAGCAGGGCCGTCTCCGACGCCTACACCCGCATCCAGGACCTGACCGCCAGTCCTGGTCATCCGTCAAGCGCGCTGGCTGCTGGAGCGGCTCGCCGATGTGCCCGCCCCGCGCGACCCGCGTGGGGTGCGCCCCCTGGCCGTCGTGCTTGCCCCACGACAACCTGGAACTGCGGGGAGTCACCGCGCTGCCCTGCCGTGATCACGAGTGGCATGGCTTGATCACACCCCGGACGGTCCGGCTCGTGAAAGCGAGGCCCAGCGGTCTTGGACCGGGACTCGGAGGCCCCACGCCTTGATCGAGGCGTAGGGACTGAGAGGATCTTCTACTCCAGAAGACTGGTACTGCTTCCCATCCAGACCAGGGACCACGCCAGCATCCATGGTCGCGCGAGGCTGGTCATCGTCTGCGGATCGTGACCTCACAGCGCCCTCGGCCGCTCGGCTCCGCCGCAACTGTGAGCGCCGAGTGCAGCCGATCAAACGCTCTCAAGCAGTGTCGAGATCAGCTCACCCTTCCAGCTCTGCCGCTGGGCTGTTGCCATCGCCGATGGGGCGGTCGAAGCATCGACCTACGCACTGCCAATTTCGTTCCCATCGCGTTCCCGTCAGCCCTCTGCCGAGCTTCGGCGACGACTGGACTAGATCTTTAGGAGTTCAGGGAACGACAAATGGCCAGGTCAGAACCCTGACCTGGCCACTCGCCACAGAGCCGCCTTCGGGATTCGAACCCGAGACCTACGCATTACGAGTGCGTTGCTCTGGCCAACTGAGCTAAGGCGGCACGCCCTGTCGCACTATGGTGCGAGCAGCAGCGTCGCTAAGTTTACACAGTTTCGGAGGGTGCTCCGCACCACCCGCCTCCGGAGCCGAATGCGCAGGTCAGGGGGTGGAGGGAGCCGCGGGAGGTCAGGAACACCTCGCGCCGTCGGCCGGCGGGGTGCCGTCCAGGAGGTACGTGTTGATCGCCGTGTCGATGCAGTGGCTGCCGCGGCCGTACGCGGTGTGACCGTCTCCCTCGTACGTGAGGAGCCTGCCCGAGGAGAGCTGGGCGGCGAGGGACTGGGCCCACTTGTACGGAGTCGCCGGGTCACGGGTGGTGCCGACCACGACGATCGGGGACGCGCCCTTCGCCGTGATGCGGTGCGCGGTGCCGGTGGGCGCGACGGGCCAGTGGGCGCAGTTCAGGGCAGCCCAGGCGAAGGCCTCGCCGAAGACCGGGGAGGCCTTCTCGAAGCTGGGGAGGGCCTGCTCGACGGCGTCCGGGCCGGTGAAGGCCGGGGGCGCGTCCAGGCAGTTCACCGCGGCGTTGGCGGACATCAGATTGGCGTACGTACCGTTCGGCTTGCGCTCGTAGTAGCTGTCGGACAGGGCGAGCAGGCCGGACCCGTCGCCCGCCCGGACGCCGGCGAGGGCGCCACGGAGCTGGGGCCAGGTCCCCTGGTCGTACATGGCGGCGATGACACCGGTGGTGGCGAGGGACTCGCCGAGCTTGCGGGAGTCACCGGCCGGGACGGGCTTGGCGTCGAGGTCGGTGAAGAGCTGCTTCAGCCGGGCCGCGGCGTCCGCGGTGGAGGTGGTGCCGAGCGGGCAGTCCGACCTCTTCACGCAGTCCGCGGCGAAGGCCTGGAACGCGACCTCGAAGCCCGCCGTCTGGTCGCGGTTCATCTCCAGCGACGAAAGCGACGGGTCCATCGCACCGTCGAGGACGAGGCGGCCGGTCCGGCCGGGGAAGAGTTCGGCGTACGTCGCACCGAGGAAGGTGCCGTACGACGCCCCGAGGTACGTCAGCTTCTCGTCGCCGACCAGGGCCCGCAGGATGTCCATGTCACGGGCCGTCTCGACGGTGGAGACATGCGGGAGGATCGCGCCGGAGCGCTGCTCACAGCCGTCCGCGAACGTGTCGAAGGCGGTGCCCAGCTTCGTGACCTCGGCACGGTCGTCGGGGGTCTGGTCGACCTGGGTGTACGCGTCCATCTGCGGGCCGGTGAGGCATTCGACGGGCTCGCTGCGGGCGACGCCGCGCGGGTCGATGGCGACCATGTCGTAGCGGGCGCGGACCGCGGCGGGGTAGCCGAGGGCCGCGTAGTTCTGGAGGTAGCCGATGGCCGAGCCGCCGGGTCCGCCCGGGTTCACCAGCAAGGAGCCGATCCGCTTGCCCGGACCGGTGGCCTTCTTACGGGAGACAGCCAGCTTGATGTCGCCGCCGTCCGGCTTCCGGTAGTCGCGCGGCGCCTTCATCGTGGCGCACTGGAAACCGGAGACGCCGCAGTCCCGCCAGTTCAGATGCTGCGCGTAGTACGGCTGGAGCGCCGCGGGTGCGGCGGGCGTCGGGCTCGACGGGCTCGTCGTCGTACTGCCTTTGCTGCAGCCGGAGATGAGCAGGCCGGTCGTGCCGAGCACGGTGGCGAAGGTACGGAGCAGACGCCTGGTATCCATGCCCGGAGCGTAGCCCTCACGGGGCGACTGGCCCGTTTCGTCACCCATTCGGATGAATCGGCGGTGCGCAACGAGGGCCGCGGACGGATCAGCCGGCGCGCAGAGCCATCGTCATTGCCTCCACTGCGAGCAGTGGCGCCACATTGCGGTCCAGCGCCCGGCGGCAGGCGATCACGGCCTCTATCCGGCGCAGGGTGCGCTCGGGCGTCGAGGACCGGGCGATGCCGTCGAGTGCGTCCCGTACATCGACATTGGCGAGGGCGATCTGCGAGCCCAGCTGCAGCGCCAGGACGTCGCGGTAGAAGCCGGTCAGGTCGGTGAGGGCGAGGTCGAGGCTGTCGCGCTGGGTACGGGTCTTGCGGCGCTTCTGCTTGTCCTCCAGCTCTTTCATCACCCCTGCCGTGCCGCGCGGCATCCGGCCTCCGGCAGCCGCGCCGAGTGCGGCCTTCATGTCCTCCGTCTCCTTGGCGTCCACCTCCTCGGAAACCTGCTTCGCGTCCTCCGTGGCGGTGTCGATCAGCTCCTGGGCGGCCTTGAGACAACCACCGATGTCCTCCACCCGGAGCGGAAGCTTGAGCACGGCCGCGCGGCGCGCGCGGGCCTTCTCGTCGGTGGCCAGGCGGCGGGCCCGGCCGATGTGCCCCTGAGTGGCGCGAGCGGCTGCCGCGGCCCGCTCCGGTTCGATTCCGTCACGCCGGATCAGTACATCGGCAACGGCGTCGACAGGGGGCGTGCGCAGGGTGAGGTGACGGCAGCGGGACCGGATAGTGGGCAGCACATCTTCGAGCGAGGGTGCGCAGAGCAGCCACACCGTACGGGGCGCGGGCTCCTCGACCGCCTTCAGGAGCACGTTTCCCGCGCCCTCGGTGAGTCGGTCGGCGTCCTCCAGGATGATCACCTGCCAGCGGCCCACGGCCGGGGACAGCTGGGCGCGGCGGACCAGCTCACGGGTCTCCTTCACGCCGATGGAGAGCAGGTCCGTACGGACCACCTCGACGTCGGCATGCGTACCGATGAGGCTGGTGTGGCAGCCGTCGCAGAAACCGCAGCCCGGTGCGCCGCCCAGCGCGCGGTCCGGGCTGGTGCACTGGAGGGCGGCGGCGAAGGCGCGGGCAGCGGTGGACCGCCCGGAACCCGGCGGTCCGGTGAACAGCCAGGCGTGGGTCATCTTCGACCCCGGCGGCACCGAACCCCCCGCGGAAATGGCGGTGACCAGCTCATCGGCGTCCCGGGCGGCGGCACCGAGCTGCTCCTGCACCCGGTCCTGGCCGACCAGGTCGTCCCATACGGTCATCGGTCACCGCCCTTCCGGTGGTGGTCTACGGCTCCGGTTTCCCATTGTGGCGGAAGGGTCTGACATTCCCGGCGATCCGGTCCGCCCCTCACCCCACGGGCCACCCGCCACGGCCGCTCTCAGCGGCGCGGGCGGCGGCCCCGTCCGGAGGTGCCGTGCCCTTCGTCGTCCCGGTCGTGGTCGCCGAGCAGCTCGTCGGCCAGGGTCGGCAGATCGTCCAGCGGAGTCTCCTCGGCCCACTCCGGGCGACGGCGGCGGCCCCGGCCCGGACGCCGCTCCTCGGCTGCCTCCGGGACGGCGTGCGGATCGCTGATCTGCGGCAGCTCCCGGGTGCGCTCGTTCTCGCCCTCCGGTACGGCGTCCGCCGGGCGCTCGTCGCGGAAGATGCCCCGCGGAACGCGGTCCGCCGGGTGCTCGTCACGTACCGGCGGGAGTATCGCCGTCTCGTCCGCGGAGCCCGTGTCGCCCCGTGCCGCAGGCGGCTCGGACGTATCGCTGATCCTCGGGATCATCGTGGTCTCGGCCTGGTCCGAAGGCGTGTCGACCGGTGACGGCACCGGCTGCGTCACCTCGTTCGGGCTGACGACCGGCGTCGGCACCGTCAGCTCGTTGTCCGGGACGGAAGCGGACGCGGCCGCCTCCGCGCGGGCGGCCTCCGCCGCCGCGGCCGCCTCGGCCTCGGCCTGCCGCCGGGCAGCCTCGGCCCGCAGCAGCGCCTCCTCCGCCTTGCGCTGCTTCTCCAGCCGCCGCGCCTCGGCCTCCTTGCGCAGCCGGGCCTCCTCCTGGGCCTGCCTGCGCAGCCGCTCCTGCTCGGCCTCGCGCGCCTGCTCCTCGGCCTCACACCGGGCCCGCTCCTCCTCGGCGACCCGACGGGCTTCCTCGGCCTGCCGACGGGCCTCCTCCGCCTGCCGCTCGGCCTCGCGCTGCCGCGCCTCCTCCAGCTCGCGGCGCTTGCGCTCCTCCTCCTCGGCGCGGAGCTTGGCGAGCTGCTCCTGGCGCTCGCGCTCCAGCCGCTCCTCCTCCGCCTTGCGCGCCGCCTCTTCCTCGGCCTTGCGCCTGGCCTCTTCCTCGGCCGCCCTGCGCGCCTCCTCCTGGGCCTTGATCTCGGCCTCGGAGAGCGGCAGGACCTGGTCGAGCCGGTGGCGTACGACGGTGGTGATCGATTCCGGTTCCTGGCCGGCGTCCACCACCAGGTAGCGGGTCGGGTCCGCGGCAGCCAGCGTGAGGAAGCCGGACCGTACCCGGGCGTGGAACTCGGGCGGCTCGGACTCCAGCCGGTCGGGCGCCTCGGTGAACCGTTCCCGTGCGGTCTCCGGGTCGACGTCGAGCAGCACCGTCAGATGCGGTACGAGTCCGCTCGTCGCCCACCGCGAGATCCGGGCGATCTCGGTCGGGGAAAGGTCGCGGCCCGCGCCCTGGTAAGCGACGGACGAGTCGATGTAGCGGTCGGAGATGACGATCGCGCCGCGCTCCAGGGCCGGACGGACCACCGAGTCGATGTGCTCGGCACGGTCGGCGGCGTAGAGCAGTGCCTCGGCCCGGTTCGAGAGCCCCGCCGACGACACGTCGAGCAGGATCGAACGCAGCCGCTTGCCGACCGGCGTGGCGCCGGGCTCGCGGGTGACGACGACCTCGTGGCCCTTGGCCCGGATCCACTCGGCGAGCGCCGCGACCTGGGTGGACTTGCCGGCCCCGTCGCCGCCCTCCAGGACGAGGAAGAAGCCAGTGGCGGCGGGGGCGACAGCCGGCTCCCCGCCGCGCAGGGCCTCGCGCAGGTCACGGCGGAGCGGCACTCCGGAACGGTCGTCCGTCTTCGCGAGGACGATCGCGGCGACCGGCAGCAGCAGGGCGCCGATGAGCATGAGGGCGAACGCTGCGCCACCGTGCGCGAAGACGAAGTCTCCGGCCTTCAGCCGGTGGGTGCCGATCGCCGCGGCCAGCAGCGGTCCCGCGATCGCGCCGAGCGCGATCAGGACCCGGACAACTGCCTGGAGGTGCTCGGTCGTCCTGGCCCGGCGGGACTCCTCGGTCTCCTGGTCGACGAGCGTGTGGCCGGTGTTGGCCGCGACACCCGCGGCGTAACCGGCGAGGACCGCGAGGAACACCACGGTCGCCGTGTCCGGCACCAGGCCCATCGCGAGGAGCGCGACCCCGGTGACGGCGGTGGCGAGGGCGAGCATCCGGCGCCGCGACAAGGTGGGCAGCACCTTCTCCGCGGTACGGATACCGGCGCCTGTGGCGCCCGTCAGAGCCAGGATCAGCAGGGCGAACGCGGCCGGTCCGCCACCGAGGTCGTAGGCGTGCAGTGCGGCGACGGCGGCTGCGGCGGCGATCGCTCCGGCGACGGCCGCGCACGCGCCGACGAGCAGCGGGACGGCGCCGGTGCGGCCCTTGTCCGGGCCGCTGCCGGCGGACGGCCGTCGCAGGCCCTCCAGGGGCGAGCGCGGGCGGGGCGTCGGAGAACCGGGGAGTTCGAGGAAGTAGAGGATCGAGATCGAGGCGGAGAACAGCCCGGCCGCGACGTACGAACCGAGAGCCGCCTGGTGGAAGGAGAACCACTCCAGCCCCGAGGACAGCAGATTGCCGATCAGCGCGGCGATCAACAGAACGGCCGCGGCGGCGGGGACGGCGGCGAAGTCCGTACGGAGGGAGAGCCTGCGCAGGGCGTCGAGGTGGTCGGGCAGCGGGCGTACCGCGGCGCCCTCGGGGGGCGGGGAGGGCAGCAGCGCGGGGGCGGCACTCTCCTTCGCGACCGTCCACAGCCGATCGCCGGCGCCGGTGACGAAGACGGTGATGAGGATCATCATGAGCGCCCGGTCGGGCATCCAGTCGATCCACAGCGGCGCGACGACGAGCAGCGCGAGCCGCAGGCCGTCCGCCCCGATCATCAGCCACCGCCGGTCCAGCGGTCCACCGGGCGCGGTGAGCGTCGTCAGCGGCCCGAGAAGTACGGCTCCGAAGAGGAGCGTGGCAAGGATTCGGGCACCGAACACGGCGGCGACGGCAAAGGCCGCCCCGCGGTATCCGGATCCGAATGAGCCCTCAAGGACCGCCGCTTGCAGCGACAGCAACACCAGCACGAGAAGGGCGAGTGCATCGCCGATACTCCCGACGAGCTGGGCGCTCCACAACCGCTTCAGCGGGGGAACACGCAACAGGGCTCGTACGGCGCGCTCGCGTGAGTCTGCGGCAAGTGTGTCGGAGGTGGGGCTCACGACCGTTGGCTGCTCGGCTCGCGTCATCCGCCCAGCCTATCCGGAGCGGCGCGGTCGGCGACGGCCCCGTCCGAACATATGGGCGCCCGAGCGGGGTGCGGAGGTGCTCCCCCGTACGCCGGAGGGGCTGGAATGTCCAGCCCCTCGGGTGTTCGGGAACGCGCTGACCGCCGGTGCGGTCAGTCCTCGACGGACGACGCGGACGCCTTCTTCGCGGCCGCGGTCGTCTTCTTGGCCGCCGTCGTCTTCTTCGCGGCCGTCGTCTTCTTCGCGGCGGTCGTCTTCTTGGCGGCCGTCTTCTTGGCCGTCGTCGCCTTCTTCGCGGGTGCCTTCTTCGCCGGGGCCTTCTTCGCCGTCTTCTTCTTGGCGGGTCCCTTGGCGCGCTTCTCAGCGAGGAGCTCGTAGCCACGCTCCGGCGTGATGTCCTCGACACTGTCGCCGGTCCGCAGGGTCGCGTTCGTCTCGCCGTCGGTGACGTACGCGCCGAAGCGCCCGTCCTTGACGACGACCGGAGCACCGCTCACCGGGTCCGTGCCCAGTTCCTTCAGCGGCGGCTTGGCGGCGGCGCGCCCGCGCTGCTTGGGCTGGGCGTAGATCGCGAGAGCCTCTTCGAGCGTGATGTCGAAGAGCTGGTCCTCGGACGTCAGCGAACGCGAGTCCGTGCCCTTCTTCAGGTACGGGCCGTAGCGCCCGTTCTGCGCGGTGATCTCGACGCCCTCGGCGTCCTCGCCGACGACCCTCGGCAGCGACATCAGCCTGAGCGCGTCCGCCAGCGTCACCGTGTCCAGCGACATCGACTTGAAGAGCGACGCGGTCCGCGGCTTCACCGCGCTCTTGCCGGTCTTCGGCGTGCCCTCGGGCAGTACCTCGGTGACGTACGGACCGTACCGGCCGTCCTTCGCGATGATCTGGTTGCCGGTGACCGGGTCCGCGCCGAGCTCGTAGTCGCCGCTCGGCTTGGCCAGCAGCTCCTCCGCGTACTCGACCGACAGCTCGTCGGGCGCCAGGTCCTCCGGCACGTCCGCGCGCTGGTGGCCCTCGGCCTCCTTCTCACCGCGCTCGATGTACGGGCCGTACCGCCCGACGCGGAGCTTGATGTCGTTGCCGACGGGGAAGGAGGAGATCTCCCGGGCGTCGATCGCGCCGAGGTCGGTGACGAGCTCCTTGAGACCGCCGAGGTGGTCGCCGTCGCCGTTGCCCGCGGCGGAGGCCGCGCCACTGACGGCGTCGTCGCCCTCTCCGAAGTAGAAACGCCTCAGCCACGGCACGGACTGGGCCTCGCCCCGCGCGATGCGGTCGAGGTCGTCCTCCATCCGCGCGGTGAAGTCGTAGTCGACGAGCCGGCCGAAGTGCTTCTCCAGCAGGTTGACCACGGCGAAGGAGAGGAAGGACGGGACGAGCGCCGTGCCCTTCTTGAAGACGTAGCCGCGGTCGAGGATGGTGCCGATGATCGAGGCGTACGTCGACGGCCGGCCGATCTCGCGCTCTTCCAGCTCCTTGACCAGCGAGGCCTCGGTGTAACGGGCCGGTGGCTTGGTCGCGTGGCCGTCGACCGAGATCTCGTCGGCGGACAGCGCGTCGCCCTCGGCGACCTGCGGCAGCCGGCGCTCGCGGTCGTCGAGCTCGGCGTTCGGGTCGTCGGCGCCTTCGACGTACGCCTTCATGAAGCCGTGGAAGGTGATCGTCTTGCCGGACGCGGAGAACTCGGTGTCGCGTCCGTCGCTCGCCCGGCCGCCGATCTTCACGGTGACCGAGTTACCGACCGCGTCCTTCATCTGGGAGGCGACGGTCCGCTTCCAGATCAGCTCGTAGAGCCGGAACTGGTCGCCGGTCAGACCGGTCTCGGCGGGTGTGCGGAAGCGGTCGCCGGAGGGGCGGATCGCCTCGTGCGCCTCCTGCGCGTTCTTGACCTTCCCGGCATACGTACGCGGCTTGTCCGGCAGGTAGTCGGCGCCGTACAACTGCGTGACCTGCGCCCTCGCCGCGGAGATCGCGGTGTCGGAGAGCGTCGTGGAGTCGGTACGCATGTAGGTGATGAAGCCGTTCTCGTACAGCTTCTGTGCGACCTGCATGGTGGCCTTCGCCCCGAAGCCCAGCTTCCGGCTCGCCTCCTGCTGAAGGGTCGTCGTACGGAACGGGGCGTACGGGGAACGGCGGTACGGCTTCGACTCGACGGACCGCACGGCGAACGCGGAGTCGGCGAGCGCGGCGGCCAGGGCCCGGGCGTTCGTCTCGTCCAGGTGCAGCACCTGGCCGGCGCCGGATTTCAGCTGTCCGTCCGGACCGAAGTCGCGGCCCTGGGCGATCCGGCGGCCGTCGACCGCGCTGAGGCGGGCGGTCAGCGTCGACGGGTCGGAGGCGTCACCGGTACGGCCGGTGGCAAAGGCGCCGGTCAGGTCCCAGTACTCGGCGGAACGGAAGGCGATGCGCTCGCGCTCCCGCTCGACGACGAGTCGGGTGGCGACGGACTGGACCCGGCCTGCCGAGAGCCGCGGCATGACCTTCTTCCACAGGACCGGCGAGACCTCGTAGCCGTAGAGGCGGTCGAGGATACGGCGGGTCTCCTGGGCGTCGACCATGCGCTGGTTCAGCTCGCGCGGGTTGGCGACGGCGGCCTGGATCGCGTCCTTGGTGATCTCGTGGAAGACCATCCGGTGGACCGGGACCTTGGGCTTCAGCACTTCCTGCAGGTGCCACGCGATGGCTTCGCCCTCGCGGTCCTCATCGGTGGCGAGGAAGAGTTCGTCGGACTCGGCCAGCAGCTGCTTGAGCTTCCTGACCTGCGCCTTCTTGTCCGCGTTGACGACATAGATGGGCTGGAAGTCATGCTCGACGTCGACGCCGAGCCGACGGACCTCGCCGGTGTACTCGTCGGGAACCTCTGCGGCGCCGTTCGGCAGGTCGCGGATGTGCCCGACGCTCGCCTCGACGACGTATCCGGGGCCGAGGTAGCCCTTGATCGTCTTCGCCTTGGCAGGCGACTCGACGATGACGAGTCGGCGGCCGCCCTGTGCGGTCTCGCTGGTCGGGGACAACTTCGCTCTTCTCTCCGGTCGACACTCAGTGGGCATCCGGGCAGCGCGATGACGCTGCCGACGGTGCTGTCGCTGCGGAGTGTGACGGTACAACCCGCCCCCGTGTCAAACGGCAAAAGCCCGCAACGGCCACTCGAACGGTAACCCGACTTCCGCCATTCCTGCCGCCCGGAGTGCCCGATACGCGGCGCGCGCGGTCGCTGCCTGCGGGTTTCGCGGCGCCGTGGCGGTGCTGCGGCCGCCGGAGGTCAGTGGCGGGACAGCCGGGCGTGTTCACGTCCCGGGCCGGGTGATCACACGGCCCGGGACGTGGGCGGCGAGGCGGCAGCCGTGGATCAGATACGCGTGAAGCACCCCACGCCGAGGGCGAGGAAAAGTACGCCGAACAGAGTGGCGAGTGTGGCGGAGACAACGGGGCGCACCCCGTACGCCACCGGCGCGTGGTGCGCGACGCGCGCCCCCGTCCACACCAGCAGCGCGGTCCCGAACAGCGCGAACGTCGTTCCGGCGAATACCGCAGGTCCGCTCTCCATGCCCGTACGCCTCTCCGTGACATGCCCGGCCCGGGGCCGATGCCCGTGTCGAGTCAGGGGGAGGCTGTCACTCGGCGGCGACACCGGTGCGAACCCCGGGTGAACTCCAGGGCCGCGGTCCACGGAAGCGCGCTCCGGCCGGGCCACGCCCGTGGGCCGGATCACATCAGGTCGAGGGTCGCGCGCCGCCGGCTGCCACGTTCGAACACCGCCGGCAGGACCACGGCGAGCACCGCGTATCCGGCCCCCGTAGCCGGCTCGGCGCCGAGCCGTCCCCGGTCGAGGCCACCGCCTGCGGACAACTCCCGGGCGGCTTCGGCGGCATGGGTCAGCGGAAGAACGTCCCCGACAGCCCGCATCCACTCCGGCAGGGTCTCGCGCGGCACATCCGCGCCGGTCAGCAGCAGGAGTACGGAAGCGGCCACATGGGACACCAGGAACACATCGCGGAAGCGCAGACCCAGCGCCCCGAGGACGAGGCCGAAAACGGAGCATCCGGCCGAGGCGGCAAGCAGCACTGCGGCAAGGCCGGGCAGCGCCCCAACCGGAATCCGCAGACCCAGCAGGAGAGTGGCGGGGGTGAGCATGAAGACACTGATGAGGAGGCCGTTCAGTACGTACGGCAGGGCGCGCCCGAACCAGAGCGGAGCCCGGCGCCGAGGGCTCAGCAGCACCGCGCCGAGCGTGCCGAGGCGACGCTCGTCGGCGACGGCCATGGTGCCGCCGTGGACACACCGGCGGTGGAGGCGGCGACAACGGCGTTGCCCAGCAGGTAGTCCTCGACGAGGCGTCGCACGGTCGGCCAGTGCCGTTCCATCGCCCCTTGCCAGTACGCGGTGCAGGAATCCGCCGACGCGGCGCAGGCCGCCTCCGGATTCGCCAGGTAGGGCCGGATGCGCGGATGATCCCCGAGTCCCGGACGTGCTCCTCGACCCCGGCCCGTACGACCTCGGGCGGCGTGGCCCTGATGATGTCCAGCTCCGTCTCGACGGACGAGGCGCCGACCGGGCGAAGCAGCAGGAAGTCCGGGAAACTCATCGGGCCGTCGATCAGCAGCCGCAGCGCCGCGGTCCGGTCGTCTTCGCGCAGCACTTCACAGGCCCGCCCGCCCACTTCTCGTACGGCCAGGAGGGCGTACGGTGCGGCTTGGCCAGATGCAGGCTGCAGAAAGCGTCCCACGGCGGGCTGATGGCGATCCGGGTCGCGCCGAGCGCCGCCTCGTCCAGCTCGATCCGGATCAACCGGCGGTCACCGTCCGCTCCGCGCTCATCAGGCCGCCCCCACCGGCTCCAGGAACCCTTCCTCCACCAGCAGCCGGATCGCCTGCGGGGTACGGTCGCGCAGCAGTACCGGATCCTCGTTCATCAACTGGGCGATCGCGTCCAGGATCCGGCCCGCGGGCAGCGTCCCGTCGCAGACGCCCGCGAAACCGGCGCCGACCGCGTCGACCTTCGTCGCGCGCCGCATGCCGCGATTCTGACGCAGCACCACATGCTCGGGGTCCTCCGCGCCCGGCAGTCCGACCTGCTCCTGCATCACTTCCGGAGCCAGCGTGAAGTGGTCGGCGAGCAACGCCGCGTCATCGTGCGTCCGCAGATAGTCCTGGCGCGCGAAGTGGGCCTCCACGGCCGCGCCGAGCGGCTGTTCCACCGGGTGCGGCCACTCCTCGATCACGACCGACGGATTCCCGTCGGCCGCGGCCGCGGACTTCCGGAGCGTGATCCAACCGAAGCCGACGCCCTTCGTCTTGCGGGCCTCGAACTCGTCCAGCCAGGCGTCGTACCGTGCGGCGTACTCCGCGGGGTGCGTACGGTGGTCGCCGCTGTCGCGCAGCCACAGCTCCGCGTACTGCGTGATGTCCTGCACTTCGCGCTGGACGACCCAGGCATCGCAGTCGCGCGGCACCCAGGAGCGCAGCCGGTCCTGCCACTCCTCGCCCTCGACGTGCTGCCAGTTGGCGAGGAAGTGCGCGTATCCCCCCTCGCTCAGCCGGTCGCCGGCCTGCTGCACCAGCGTCCGGCACAGGTCGTCGCCGCCCATGCCGCCATCGCGGTACGTGAGACGGGCGCCCGGCGAGATGACGAACGGCGGATTCGACACGATGAGGTCGTACGTCTCGGTGTCGACCGGCTCGAAGAGCGAACCCTCGCGCAGATCGGCCGGGGCGGCGCCGGACAGGGCGAGGGTCAGCCGGGTGAAGGCGAGGGCGCGGGGGTTGAGGTCCGTGGCCGTGACCCGGGTGGCGTGCTGCGCGGCGTGCAGCGCCTGGATGCCGGAACCCGTACCGAGATCGAGCGCGGAGGCGACCGGCGTACGGACGGTGATCCCGGCGAGTGTGGACGACGCCCCACCGACGCCGAGGACCACCCCCTCCTCGCTCGAACCGATGCCACCCGCGCCGCCGACCGCGCAGCCCAGGTCGGAGACGATGAACCAGTCCTGCGCCTCGGGCCCGCTGTACGGCCGCACATCGACGGCGGCCCGCACCTCGTCGCCCGCGCGGATCACCCAGCCGTCCTCGACGCACGCGTCCAGCGGGAGTGCGGCGCGGGCCCGCTCGTACGGGACGGGGTGCTGAAGCAGGAAGAGCCGCACCAGCGTGTCGAGCGGGGATTCGCCACGGGTGGCCCGCAGTGCCGGAACCGTCTCGCTGCGGGCGAGCGCGGCATAGGCGGGCGCGCCGAGCAGGTCGAGGAGACCGTCGGCGGTGAAGGCGGCGGCAAGCAGGGCTTCGCGGAGCCGGGGCGAACGGTCGGGCACGGGGAGACTGGTCGTACTCACCCGCCCATTGTGGCCGCTCCCACCGACAACGGCAGCGGCCCGGCAGCATCGGAGCTGCCGGGCCGATCGTGCCGGCGTTGTCAGGGCTTCTTGCTGGGCGACGCGGAAGCCGACTTCTCGGGGGTCTTCGACGGCGCGGCGGCCGGCGGGACCGAAGCCGTCGGCTTCTGGCAGCCCGGCTGCTTGGCCATCGCGATGCCGACCTTGCCGGACTGGAGCTGCTTCAACGCCTGGTCACCATTGGTGCTGATCTTGTTCAGCTCGTCGGCAATGCCCTTCAGACCGTCGGCGAACTTCGCCTGGTCCTTGATGTCGAGCGCGTCGACCTTCTTCTGCAGCTCCGCGTAAGCGGCCGAGGAGGCGTTGAGCTCCTTCACGGCCTCCTTGTGCGTGGTCTCGCCGCCGTCGACCGGCGGTGCGCCCGCCGAACCCACGGCTGCGCCCAGCGCCTTGTACGCCTGCGAGATCTGCTGGAAGGCGGCCGAGTCGGTCTTCTGGACATCGGCGGGCTTGCTGTTGTCGGCGGTCTGCTGCTGGATGGCGGCGTTGGCGTTCGCGATCTTCTGCAGCTGGGGCTTGACCTGGTCACAGACCTTCTTGGCCCAGTCGTTGACCTTGTTGTCGTTGCCACTGTTGTCGCTGCAGCCCGACAGCGTAAGTACCAGTACCGCACCGCCGGACAGTGCGGCTGCAAGCTTCTTGTTCACCGGATCGGTCCCTTCCAAGGCTCTCGGCCCCGGAACTTACACGCCACATGACCTCCATCCGGGTGCCAGGCGTCCGATAGATGTCCTTTTGTAGCCATTTGCACCAAGGGGAATGAGGGAGATACAACTCACGCGCGAACGGGTGAACGCACCCGGCAGCCGAACGGTAAACGGGCGGGCAGCGCATCGGAATGCGCCGCCCGCCCGTTCTTTGACCAGGCCATGCCCTTGCTTGATCAGCTGCGGCCCCGGGTTGCTCGGGTCCCCGCGAGCTGTCGCTCTCCTCCCTGTGCCCGCCTCATGAAACGGCAGCCGGATCGGTCGACTTGGCAGTCGCGCCGCCGTCGTCATCATCGGAGTCGTCCTCGTCGCCCACGGCGATCCCGCGACGCTTGGAGGCATAGACCGCTCCGACGATGACGGCGAGGGCGATCACCGCCACCACCGCCCGCACGCCCGCGCTCGCGTCCGCCCCGTAGCTGAACTGCACCACTGCCGGCGCGATGAGCAGCGCCACCAGGTTCATCACCTTCAGCAGCGGGTTGATCGCCGGTCCCGCCGTGTCCTTGAACGGATCGCCGACCGTGTCGCCGATCACGGTCGCGGCGTGGGCCTCGCTGCCCTTGCCGCCGTGATGACCGTCCTCGACGAGCTTCTTGGCGTTGTCCCACGCGCCTCCGGAGTTGGCGAGGAAGACCGCCATCAGCGTCCCGGTGCCGATCGCGCCCGCGAGGTACGAACCGAGCGCCCCGACACCGAGGGTGAAGCCCACCGCGATCGGCGCCATCACCGCGAGCAGCCCGGGCGTGGCGAGCTCACGCAGCGCGTCCTTGGTGCAGATGTCGACGACGCGCCCGTACTCCGGCTTCTCGGTGTAGTCCATGATCCCGGGGCGCTCGCGGAACTGCCGCCGCACCTCGTAGACCACGGACCCGGCGGACCGGGACACCGCGTTGATGGCCAGGCCGGAGAACAGGAAGACGACCGCGGCCCCGAGGACCAGCCCCACCAGGTTGTTGGGCTGCGAGATGTCGAGACTGAGGGTCATCTCCCCGGCCTTGGCACCCACGCCGTCGACCGCCGTGGCGATCGCGTCGCGGTACGAGCCGAAGAGCGCCGACGCCGCCAGTACGGCGGTGGCGATGGCGATGCCCTTGGTGATGGCCTTGGTGGTGTTGCCGACGGCGTCCAGATCGGTGAGGACCTGGGCACCGGCGCCGGTGACGTCGCCGGACATCTCCGCGATGCCCTGCGCGTTGTCGGAGACCGGTCCGAAGGTGTCCATGGCGACGATGACCCCGACGGTGGTGAGCAGCCCGGTTCCGGCGAGGGCCACCGCGAAGAGCGCCAGCATGATCGACGTACCGCCGAGCAGAAAAGCCCCGTAGACGCCGAGGCCGATCAGCAGCGCGGTGTAGACGGCGGACTCCAGACCGATGGAGATCCCGGCGAGTACGACGGTGGCCGGGCCGGTGAGGGAGGATTTGCCAATGTCCTGGACGGGGCGCCGGCCGGTCTCGGTGAAGTAGCCGGTGAGCTGCTGGATCAGCGCGGCCAGCACGATGCCGATGGCGACGGCGACCAGGGCGAAGACCCGAGGGTCACCGCTGTGCGTGGTGATCGCGCTGTCGGTGACGCCGTCCAGGTCGGCGTACGAGGACGGGAGGTAGACGAAGACCGCCACCCCCACCAGGACGAGCGAGATCACCGCGGAGATGAAGAAGCCGCGGTTGATGGCAGTCATCCCGCTGCGGTCGGCGCGCCGCGGGGCGACCGCGAAGATGCCGATCATCGCGGTGACCACGCCGATCGCCGGCACGATCAGGGGAAAGGCCAGTCCGGCGTCACCGAAAGCGGCCTTGCCGAGGATGAGCGCGGCGACGAGCGTCACGGCGTACGACTCGAACAGGTCGGCCGCCATGCCCGCGCAGTCACCGACGTTGTCGCCCACGTTGTCGGCGATGGTGGCGGCGTTGCGCGGGTCGTCCTCCGGGATGCCCTGCTCAACCTTGCCCACGAGGTCGGCGCCCACATCGGCGGCCTTGGTGAAGATGCCGCCACCGACCCTCATGAACATGGCGATGAGCGCGGCACCGAGCCCGAAGCCCTCGAGCACCTTGGGCGCGTCGGCGGCATAGACGAGAACCACGCACGAGGCGCCGAGCAGCCCGAGCCCTACCGTGATCATGCCGACCACGCCGCCCGTGCGAAAAGCAATCTTCATAGCCCGATGCGATACGTCGGTGAGATCTTTTTCCGGTTCGCCTTCCGCCGGAGTCGCCTCACGCGCGGCGGCGGCCACCCGCACATTGCTGCGGACGGCCAGACGCATGCCGATGTATCCGGTGGTCGCCGAGAAAAGCGCACCCACCAGGAAGAACAGCGACCGGCCGGCGCGCTGCGACCAGGTGTCGGCCGGAAGCAGCAGGAGCAGGAAGAAGACCACGACGGCAAAGACGCCGACAGTGCGCAGCTGCCGGGCCAGATACGCGTTCGCGCCTTCCTGGACGGCTGCCGCGATCTCCTTCATGCGGTCGGTGCCCTCGCCGGCCGCCAGCACCTGGCGGACCAGCAGCCGGGCGACGATCAGTGCGGCGACGGCGACGATCGCGATGACGATCACGATGACGCGGTTGTCATCGGTGAGTACCGCGGCCGCGAGAGAGGTGGGTCGGTCGGAAAGTGCGGAAACTTCGGGCAGTTCTGCCAGTGGTGTGTTGATGAAGCCCGCCATACGTCCTCCTTGACGCTCAGCGCTCAAGACGTGGACGGATTGTAGGGAGCAGAACCTGATCAAAACAGTCCGCAGTAAATGTAAATCGACTTTGCCCGCCGATCGATAAATGATCGCACCCTCGGATTGATCCGAATGCAGTAATGGGGCAGAAGCATTGTCCGTAGATCGCTGATCAAGCTGAAATGAAAAAAGGCCCTGCTCGGCAGGGCCCCGGGAGAGTGGATCAGGAGTTACGGTCGGAGCGGCGCCACGACGGGCCGGGCCGCTGTGACGCCTCCGGCGCTCAGGGATGCGCCGTTGCGGGCGTCTTGGGCCAGCTCATGCGGATCACTTCGCCATCGGCTCCCGATCTGACTTCCACGTCGTCGACGAGGCCGCTGATGACCGCGAGACCCATCTCGTCCTCGCTGTCGGCGTCGATCTCGGTACCCGGTTGGCCGGGCCCCTCCCCGGACGCCTCGGCGGCTCCGGTTTCCCCCCCGGGGCCAGGCACCTCGTCGCCGACCTCGACGGAGAAGGACTTCTCCTCCTCGGTCAGGACGACCTTGACCGGAGCGGTGATGCCGTGGTTGCGGTGCAGCCCTACGGCGCGGCTGCAGGCCTCACCGACGGCGAGTCGGACCTCGTCGAGCACTGCCTCGTCGACCCCGGCGCGGCGCGCCACGGCGGCCGCCACGAGGCGGGCCGTCCTGACGTGTTCGGGCTGGGCGCTGAAGCGGAGTTCAACAGTGGCCATGCGATCCCCTTCAGACGTACGGGCGTGCATCTCAGGGGCCCGGGCGCACTGCCCGGTACCCCCGCTCTCTCTTCCTCCGGAAGCCGGCAGAGCCACCGGCCCCCGACAGCCGACGCGCGATCATCGGCAGTCGGCCCACCGATCGGCCGACGGGTATCCCGTCGACGTCCGGAAGCCGTCAGTACCGATGGCCGACAGCCCGCTGCCGGGCGTGTCACAGCCGACGGCCCGGCCCGGCTGCCGGAATGCCGATGACCCGGCACCACGACGTCCACCGAACCAGCCGCCCGCCGAACGGGCCGCGGTCCGACCCGGCTGTGCACCGGACCGGCCGGCCGGCTGACCGGCCTCCGGCCGATCCGGAAGCAGGCGGTCAGCCGTCAGTCGGTGGCCGCGACAGCCTCGTCGACCGTGGTGTGGATCGGGAACACCTTGGTCAGACCAGTAATCCGGAAGATCTTGAGAATGCGCTCCTGGTTGCAGACCAGGCGCAGTGAGCCCTCATGGGCCCGGACACGCTTCAGGCCGCCCACGAGCACGCCGAGGCCGGTGGAGTCGAGGAAGTCGACACCTTCCATGTCGACAACCAGGTGGTAGCTGCCGTCATTCACCAACTCGACCAACTGCTCGCGCAGCTTGGGCGCGGTATACACATCAATCTCGCCACCGACCTCGACGACCGTACGGTCGCCACCAGGGCCGGACACATTGCGAGTCGACAAGGACAGGTCCACGGATCCTCCAGCACCTTGCTATCGAGCGGTCGCCCCTCGGTCTCCCCGACGGAGCCAGGGGACGGATCGCCAGCCGCGATGGCATTCAATCACTTACCAGCAGCCATGCACGACGCCTTGGGACCATTGTCCGTCACAGCGGTGACACACTCGGTGCCGATGGCCAAGAATCACCGCCCCAGTCGACCACCCGAGAGCAGGGACTCCCGCCCCTCTCCCGCCATGGTCCTCGACCGGCTCGCCGCAGCGGCGGGCCGGTCCGCGCGCATCACTCATACGGAGCACTTGCCCCCGCGAGCAGGTACCCATGCCATCTGGCCCGATCGCATCCGGCCGGAAGTGATCGCCGCTGTCCAGCGGGCCGGTATCGACCACCCGTGGGCACACCAGGCGGCCGCCGCGGAGCACGCCCTGGACGGCGAATCCGTCGTGATCGCCACCGGAACCGCCTCCGGCAAGTCGCTCGCCTATCTGGCCCCGGTCCTCAGCGCCCTACTCGACGGCTCGGAGGCCCCCAACGGCCGTGGAGCGACCGCCCTGTACCTGGCCCCCACCAAGGCGCTCGCCGCCGATCAGCGGCGTTCGGTCAAGGACCTCGCGGCCCCGCTCGGCAACGCGGTCAGGCCCGCGGTCTACGACGGCGACACCCCGGTCGAGGAACGCGAATGGGTACGTCAGTACGCCAACTACGTCCTGACCAACCCCGACATGCTGCACCGCGGGATCCTCCCGTCCCATCCGCGCTGGTCCTCCTTCCTGCGCGCCCTGCGCTATGTCGTCATCGACGAGTGCCACACCTATCGCGGCGTCTTCGGCTCCCATGTCGCCCAGGTGGTGCGCCGGCTCCGCCGCCTGTGCACCCGGTACGGAGCCGATCCGGTCTTCCTGCTCGCCTCGGCGACCGCCGCGCAGCCCTCGGTCGCCGCGGGCCGCCTCACCGGCCTTCCGGTCACAGAGGTCGCCGACGACGCCTCACCCCGCGGCGAAATGGTCTTCGCCCTGTGGGAGCCACCGCTGACCGAGCTGCACGGCGAGAAGGGCGCCCCCGTACGCCGTACGGCCACCGCCGAGACTGCCGACCTCCTCACCGACCTGACCGTCCAAGGCGTCCGCTCGGTCGCCTTCGTGCGCTCCCGGCGCGGCGCCGAGCTCATCTCCGTCATCGCCAAGGAACGCCTCGCCGAGGTGGACCGCTCGCTGCCCTCCCGGGTCGCCGCCTACCGCGGGGGCTACCTCCCCGAGGAACGCCGCGCCCTCGAGCGCGCCCTTCACTCCGGCCGGCTGCTCGGCCTGGCCGCCACCACCGCCCTCGAACTCGGTATCGATGTCTCGGGCCTGGATGCCGTCGTCATCGCCGGTTACCCCGGCACCAGGGCGTCGCTGTGGCAGCAGGCGGGCCGCGCCGGGCGCTCCGGCCAGGGCGCCCTGGCCATCCTGGTGGCCCGCGACGACCCGCTGGACACCTTCCTCGTCCACCACCCCGAGGCTCTGTTCCAGCAGCCCGTGGAGTCGACCGTTCTGGACCCGGACAACCCGTACGTCCTCGCCCCCCATCTGTGCGCGGCCGCTGCGGAGCTTCCGCTCACCGAGAGCGACCTGAAGCTGTTCGGGCCGGCCGTGGCCGAGCTGCTGCCGCAGCTGGAGGCCGCGAAGCTGCTGCGCAAGCGGGCGTCGGGCTGGCACTGGACCCGGCGCGAGCGGGCCGCCGATCTCACCGACATCCGTGGCGAGGGCGGCCGCCCGGTCCAGATCGTCGAGGAGGGCACCGGCCGGCTGCTGGGCACCGTCGACGAGTCGGCCGCGCACACCGCCGTCCACGAAGGAGCCGTCCATCTCCACCAGGGCCTCACCTATCTGGTCCGGAAACTGGATCTGGAGGACTCGGTGGCGCTGGTCGAGGAAGCCAGTCCGCCGTACTCGACGACCGCCCGCGATACCACCTCCATCACCGTCCTGGAGACCGACACAGAGATCCCCTGGGGTGACGGAAGGCTCTGCTACGGCTCCGTGGAGGTCACCAACCAGGTCGTCTCCTTCCTGCGTCGCAAACTGATCACCGGCGAGGTCCTCGGTGAGACCAAGCTCGATCTGCCGCCCCGCACGCTGCGCACCCGCGCGGTGTGGTGGACGGTCACCCAGGACCAGCTGGACGCCGCCCGCATCAACCCCGAGGTCCTCGGTGGCGCCCTGCATGCCGCCGAACACGCGTCGATCGGGATGCTGCCCCTCTTCGCCACCTGCGACCGCTGGGACATCGGCGGCGTCTCCGTCCCCCTCCATCCGGACACCCTGCTGCCGACGGTCTTCGTGTACGACGGTCATCCGGGCGGCGCCGGATTCGCCGAGCGGGCCTTCCACACCGCCCGCAACTGGCTCACCGCCACCCGCCAGGCCATCGCGTCCTGCGAGTGCGAAGCGGGCTGCCCGTCGTGCATCCAGTCCCCCAAGTGCGGCAACGGAAACGACCCGCTGCACAAGCGGGGGGCCGTACGCCTCCTCACCGAACTTCTCCGCTCCGCCCCGGCGGACCCGGAGCAGGCGGGGGAACCGCCGAGCCCGGAATCGGACCGGGATCGCCCGTCGGAGGGCCTGCCCGGGACCTGACCTCGGGTGCGTACGGCCCGAACCGCACCCGGGCCGTCACATCGGCGATCTCCCCCTGCACCGCGCACCGGATCACCGCCGCACCCTGCGCCTCGGCCACCTCCACGGCCGCCCTGCACGCCGCCTCGGCCCCGCGCAGGGCCCGGTCGGCCGCTGCCAGGGCCGCCAGGTCCGCCGCCCCGCCGGCCCGGTGCCGAGCGACCACCACCTGGCCGAGCGCAAGCACGGCCGCGAACACCGCACACAGCGCTGCCGTGGTCACCGCCACCCACACTGTCGCCACCCCGCGGTCACGCCCCTCCCCCCACCCGCGCGAACCCGCCACCCGCAACGCCCGTCGGACCCGCCACCCCCACCGCATCCGTCGCACCCGTCGCTTCTGTCGCAGGGGCACCGCTCCGATCGCCTCTGTCACGGCTCCGCCCCCAGCGTGTCCTCGGCCATCGCCACCGCGTCCGCTCTCAGCGTCAGGGCCAGCACACCCGGTCCGGGCGTCGGCGCAGCCACCCGTACCCGCCACAGCTCCCCGGCCCGTTCCACCTCCACACGCGCCCGGCCGGGTGCCACCGAGCGGGTGACAGCCAGCACCTGCGCCTGGGGTTCGGACCGGGCCGCCGCTCTCGCGCCGGCCCTTGCCGCATCCACGCACCGGATCTGAGCGGCAGCGGCCATCAGCGCCCAGAGGAGGGCCAGAGCGAACAACATCAGCACCGGGATCACCATGGCCGCCTCCGCCGTCACCGCACCGCGGTCGCCTCCGCCCCCTTCGCGGTCCCCGACTCCGCTCCCCGAAAGCCTCTCAGACCTTGGCATCGAGAGCGTCCGTGAGAATCGACTGCAGTGCCGCCATGACCGGCGGACTCGTGACCACCTTGTAGAGCACCGCCGCCAGCGCACAGGCGGCGATCGTCCCCACCGCGTACTCGGACGTCGTCATCCCGCGGTCCGTCCGGACTCGGCGCACCACACGCCGTGCCCAGCCCCTGATGCGCTTGATTTGCCATGCCATGTCAACCCCCAGAAGTGTTCTTTTGTGCAGATTCGTCACTGATTGCATGCTTTTGTTCATCGAGCTTGCAGGAGCCCGTTCGCCAGGCCGATGACCACCGGCGCCACACCGACCGCCAAAAAGGCGGGCAGAAAGCAGAGCCCTACCGGAGCTGTGATCAGCACGCCGGCCCGCTGGGCGCGCGCCACCGCCTCGCTCGACCGTTCCGCCCGCATCGCCTCGGCCAGCCGGGCGACCGGTTCCGCCGCCGGAGCCCCGGTCGAACCCGCCCGGTCCAGACAGCGGGCCAGCGCGCCTGCGCCCGATATCTCGCCGAACCTTCCCCAGGCCACGGCAGGTTCGCCGCCCAGCCGGATCTCCGCCGCTGTCCGTGCCAGCCGTTCGCCGACCGGACCGCCCAGCGACTCCCCGACCGCCTCCGCCGCTTCCCTCGGGCCGGCTCCTGCGGAGATGCACGCCGCCAACAGGTCGGCCGCCAACGGGAGTCGGCGTTCGGTCTCCGCAGCTTCCGCAGCGGACACGGCGGGTCTGCGCCGATGGCGCGTCCGCTGCCATCGCCACGTGCCGTACGCCGCCACCAGTCCGACCGCGCACCCCCACGAACCACCGACGAGGAACCAGCCCGTCACCACGGCGCCCAGCGGCACGGCCCAGTTCTTCAACCAGGCCCCGGACACCGACCGCTCGTGCCACCGCCTCCCGGCGTCGACCGCCAGCAGCACCGCGCCCCGGCGGCGCGCCACCCGATGCCGCCTCCACCCGGCCAGGCAGACAGCCAGGTATCCGACCGCGCCCAGGGCGACCGCCACCGGAACCGGCCCGCGGACGATGTGCGCCACCGCGCCGGCCCCTTCGCTCATGGCCGCTCCCCCGCCCGTACGATCCGGCCGGCCCAGCAGAGACCGGCCGTCTCCAGCAGCCCGCCCACCAACAGGCAGACCAGCCCGGCCGGACTGTGCAGGAGCACCCCCAACGGGTCGGCCCCCAGCGCCGCCCCCAGTCCCAGACCGAGCACCGGCAGCAGCGCCAGCACGGCCACCGTCGACCAGGCCCCCGCCAGCTGTGCCCGCAACTCCTCCCGCCGACGCCGCTCGGCCCGCAGCGCGCCCTCCAGGCGGTCCAGACCGGCTGCCAGCCCCGCGCCACCGTCGACCGCCACCCGCCAGCAGGCCGCCACTCCGGCGAGCCCCTCCAGCCCGGGTTCGCGCGCCGCCTGCCCGAGGGCCCCCGGCACGTCGCCGCCGAACCGTGCCGCAGCCGACACCACGGCCTCCGCCGCACCCATCGCCCCCGTGCCACGCACCGCCACCAGCAGTGCCTGCCCCGGCTCGTGCCCGGCCCGCAGCTCGCCCACCACCGCACCGCACAGCCCCACCACGGCATCCGCTCTGCGCTCCCGCTCATGCCGCCCGGCCCGCTTACGAAGCCATCGCCGCACCAGCGGTACCGCCAGCGCCCCCGCGACCACCGGCAGCAGGGACTCGCCCAGCACAGCGAGAAGCAACGCCACCGGAAGACACAGCCACTCCCGCCGCTCCCGGAGCATCCCCGCGCACCACAGCCGGACCCGGTCCCGGCCGATCCGCGGCTCCGGCTCCAGCACCGAACCGACGAACAACGCCCGCGCCCGCCGCGTTCCTTGGCCCCGCCCCACCACCAGCCAGGCCGCGGCCCCCGCGCACACGGCCGACGCATACGTCGCGTACTCCGGGACCCCCACCGCCGTGCCACCGGTCACAGCGCACCCCCGATCAGCGAGCGCAGCCGCTCCCGGCCCCGCTCGTGGACGAAGCCGTCGGCGCCCCACCGCAGCGCGGGCACGGTCACCACCAGCCCGGCCGCATCCCGCTCCAGCACATGCACCTCGGCGATCCGGCGTACCCCGGCCCGGTCCCGTGCAAGATGGACCACCACCGACAGTGCCGCCGCCAGCTGGCTGTGCAGCGCCACCCGGTCAAGACCGGCTGCCGTCCCCAACGCCTCCAGCCGCGCCGGTACATGCTCGGCAGCGTTGGCGTGAACAGTCCCGCAGCCACCCTCATGGCCGGTGTTCAGCGCAGCGAGAAGTTCGGTGACCTCGGCGCCCCGCACCTCTCCGACCACCAGGCGGTCGGGCCGCATCCGAAGCGCCTGCCGCACCAGGTCCCGCAGAGTCACCCGTCCGGCACCCTCCTGGTTGGCAGGGCGTGACTCCAGCCGCACCACATGCGGATGGTCCGGCCGCAGCTCCGCCGAGTCCTCGGCGAGCACGATCCGCTCCCGCTCCCCGACGGCACCCAGCAAACTCGACAGCAACGTGGTCTTCCCCGCCCCCGTCCCGCCACTGATCAGGTATGAGACCCTGGCCTCGACCAGCGCCCGCAGCACCCGGTCACCACCCGGCGGTACGGTGCCCGCCGCGACCAACTCCGCCAGCGAGAAGGCCCGGGGGCGCACCACCCGCAGCGACAGACAGGTGGAACCCACGGCCACCGGCGGCAGGACCGCATGCATCCGGGTCCCGTCCGGAAGCCGTGCGTCCACCCAGGGCCGGGCATCGTCCAGCCGCCGCCCTGCCACCGCCGCGAGCCGCTGTGCCAGCCTGCGCACCGCCGGAGCGTCGCGGAAGGTCACCCCGGTGAGTTCGAGCCCACTGCCCCGGTCCACCCACACCCGGTCCGGCGCGGAGACCAGCACATCCGTCACCGCCGGATCGGCGAGCAGCGGTTCCAGCACTCCCGTACCGACCAGTTCGCCGCGCAATTCCTCTGCCGCGCCGAGCACTTCGGCATCGCCGAGAAGCCTTCCCTGGGCACGCAGCGCGGCCGCCACCCCGGCCGGGGTCGGTGCGGCGCCGCTCTGTGCAAGCCGCTGCCGCACAGCGTCGAGGAGCCCGTCGGTCATGACGCACCTTCCCCACCGGGGCCCGCGCCGGCTCCACCGGCAAGCGCCCGCTCCCAGAACGCCGTACAGAATCTGGCGAGGGGTCCGCGGGCACCCGAGCCGGGCGGCGTTCCATCGTCCTGAGCCGCCAGCAAACCTGGTTCCAGCGGGAGTTCACCGGCGAGCGGCAAGCCGAGCGCCTGAGCCACCCAGCGCTCGTCCAGCCCCGCCGCGTAGGGGCCGCGTGCCACCACCCGCAGGTCGCCCAGGACCATCCCGGCCGTCGACGCGACGCGTTTTGCCGCCGCGACCGCCCGCAGTTCACCGGGGACCACGAGCAGCCCGAGGTCCAACTGTGCAAGCGCCTTCGCAACCGACTCGTCGACCCGGCGCGGCAGGTCGACGACCACCACCCCGCCGAGCCTGCGGGCGGCCGCCAGCACCGCCTCCATGGCCTGCGGCGGGATGACCACCCAGTCGTCACGCCCCCAGCTGAGCACCCGCAGCCCGTGCAGTGCGGGCAGCGACTCCTCCAGGGCGCCACCGCCCACCCGCCCTTTGGAATGAGCGAAATCCGGCCACCTCATTCCCTCGGCCCGCTCGCCGCCGAGCAGCACATCGATGCCACCACCCAGCGGATCGCCATCGATCAGCATCGTCCGCCGCCCGGCCCTGGCCGCGGTCACAGCGAGAGCACAAGCCAGCGTGGACGCGCCGGCGCCGCCCCGCCCGCCGATCACCCCGACGGTGAGAGCGGGCCGCCCCACCCCCTCTGCCGCATTGGCGATCTGATCGACGAGCCAGCTCTCCGCGTCGGGCAGCCGCAGCACATATTCGGCCCCGATCTCGACGGCCTGCCGCCAGACATCCGGTGCGTCCTGGTCGTGCCCGACGAGCATCACGCCCTGTCTGCGCAGCGCTCCGCGGCACCGCGGAGCCGCGTCATCACCCACCAGGACCATCGGAGCCTGCTCCCAGCCGCCCCTGCCCTCGGGCGGCGTGTGGTGCACCTCAGGCTCCGCGCCGGCGGCCGCACACAGCCGCAGCAGATCGTCGAGCAGTTCCACATCCTCGGTCACGATCAACGGTCCGCCCCGGCGTTCTCCGACGACCGGCAGACGATCCCGTGCGATGGATTCAGCCACGATCTCCGCCCCCTTCTCACTGCACCTTCACCGCGGATTCGCAGCGATCTCGGAGCGTTCCGAGTTCGGCGATATCCGGAACCCGCGGACTTCGCGGGTGGAATCACCGTGCAACGCTTCGGAAAATCGTGTGGATCTTGCTCTAAATCTGTGGACAACTCCACCGCTGTGAATATCTCGGTCACCCAAACCGACGACTTCCGGAGAGCAGCGCTTCCGTTACACACTGTGACGGCAGGGAGTCGTGCGGCCGCCCGAAAAGACAGGCCGTCGCAGCCGAGAAGGAGGCAGAATGCTTGATTCCGAGCGACGGAAACGCGTCCGGACATGCGACGACCCCCGCCGGGGGGGAGAGCGGGGGTCGTCCCCACGGCCGACTCGGGGGGGGAGGAGTCGGACCGGGTTAGCACGGTCGCGAACGATCCGTGACTTCCATGGTGTACCCGAGAGCCTTCTCAGGCAAACCCGCGCACCAGAGTTTACGCCGAATGGTGTCCCCCTATGCTCTGCCTTGTGGAAAACCACTCCTTGCCGCGCACAGCAGCCTTCTTCGACCTGGACAAGACGGTCATTGCGAAGTCATCGACTCTGACCTTCAGCAAGTCCTTCTACCAAGGCGGACTGATCAACCGCCGTGCCGTACTGCGCACCGCGTACGCACAGTTCGTGTTCCTCGCCGGGGGCGCCGATCACGACCAGATGGAGCGGATGCGCGAATATCTCTCCGCGCTCTGCAAGGGCTGGAACGTCCAGCAGGTGAAGGAAATCGTCGCCGAGACCCTGCACGATCTGATCGACCCGATCATCTACGACGAGGCGGCGACCCTCATCGAGGAACATCACACCGCCGGACGCGACGTGGTCATCGTCTCCACCTCGGGCGCCGAGGTCGTCGAGCCGATCGGCGAGCTGCTGGGCGCCGACCGGGTCGTCGCCACCCGGATGGTCGTCGGCGACGACGGCTGCTTCACCGGCGAGGTGGAGTACTACGCGTACGGGCCGACGAAGGCCGAGGCGGTCAAGGCGCTCGCCGTGTCCGAGGGATACGACCTCTCGCGGTGCTACGCCTACAGCGATTCCGCGACCGATGTACCGATGCTGGAGTCCGTGGGCCACCCGCACGCGGTCAATCCGGACCGCGCGCTGCGGCGTGAGGCGACGCTCCGGGAATGGCCGATTCTCGTCTTCGACCGCCCGGTCCGGCTCAAGCAGCGGCTGCCCGCCTTCTCGATGCCGGCGCGCCCGGCACTCGTCGCCGCGGCGGCGGTGTGCGCGGCGGCCGTCACAGCGGGGCTGGTCTGGTACACCTCGCGCCGGCGCACGACCACAGCATCCGGCTGACCTCCCGCATCCGGTCAGGACCGGCATTCGGCCCGGACCTGCACCCGAACCCGGCCCGCACCCGAACACGCCCTCGGCCGCCGTTCCAGGACGTGGGCCGGGGCGCCACCCACTCGCATCCGGCACCCTCCACTGACGTCCGGATCCCACCCCCGACCGCCCGCCCGGTTCGTCCATATTTGAACGCAAAAGTAAAGAAGTACGGCCAGCACTACCGCTTGTCCTGGCTCTGGAGTACAAAGGACTCAACGGCCCGCGAGACCAAGGACATCCGAAAGGATTAACCTGAAAACGCAGAGAAGGCCCCACGGACCGAGCATGAATACCCAGCACCCACGCGACGTCGACCCGTCGATTACGGGCCAGCTGCACCAGGGAACGGGCTGAGTTTCCGACCTGATGGGCAATTTTCGAGGACGCATGGTAACTGGGTGGACGTGCCAGCGGCGGTACCGCGGACGGTACCGCCGCAACCCTTTTATCGGGCAATGAAACTGACGAAGCACAATTGGCTTGGCGGACCCGCCAGTTGAGGCCGCGCCGGCAGCCCCGGGGATGGTTACGCGGCTCCGCGCTGAAGCGCTTCGCAGACCGCCGTCGATTCCCTGACCCCCAGCTCCACCGCGCGCCCGCAGTGTGCGATCCAGGCGGACATCCCGTCCGGCGTTCCTGACCGATACCCCTCGAACGCTGCGACGTACGCCGCCCTGCCCTGCTCGGCGTAACCGACCTCGGCGGGGCAGATCGCTTTCGGGTCGAGCCCGCTCCCGATCAGGACGATCCGCTCGGCAGTCCGCGCGACGAGGCCGTTGTACGAGCCGAAGGGACGCAGCGCCAGCAGTTCGCCGTGCACGACCGCGGCCGTCACCAGCGCGGGCGCCGCACTTCCCGAAAGGATCAAGCCGGAGAGTCCCTCCAGGCGGCCGGCGACCTCGTCGGCATCGGGCAGCGGCGCTTCGATGAGCGGCTCGTCGACCGGTTCACCGGCCAGCCGCGGGCGGCCGACCGCGTCGTCGGGCGCGGCCCCGCCTGCCGCCACGAGGTGCAGCCGGGCGAGGACTCGCAGCGGCGACTGCCGCCAGATGGAGAGCAGTTGGCCCGCCTCCGCAGTCAGCCGCAGGGCGGCGCCGATCACCTGCGACTCCTCGTCGCCGCTGAAGTCGGTGCGCCGGCGCACCTCCTCCAGGTTCCAGTCGGCACCGGAGAGCGCGGCGGAGCCGCGGGCGCCGCGGAGCGCCGCCTCCGCGGTGATCTCGCTGCTGCGGCGTCGCATGACACGGTGGCCGTAGACCCGGTCGACGGCCTTGCGTACGGAGTCCACCGCATCGGCGACACCCGGCAGGGCGCCCAGGGCGGCGAGCGGATCTGGGGCAGTCGTACTCATAAGTAGCGAGGCTACGCGCCCCCCACGCCCTTACCACCCCGGAGTGGCCTTCTTCACGAAGCGTGACTGCACAGCGCAGTTGCACCGCTACCCTAGGTGAACATGAAGATCGCTTTCGTGGGGAAGGGCGGCAGCGGCAAGACCACGCTGTCCTCGCTCTTCATCCGCCACCTTGCCGCCAATGAAGCCCATGTCGTCGCGGTGGACGCCGACATCAACCAGCACCTCGGGGCCGCGCTCGGCCTCGACGAGGAGGAGGCCGCGGCGCTGCCCGCCATGGGTGCGCACCTGCCCCTGATCAAGGAGTACCTGCGGGGAAGCAACCCCCGCATCGCCTCGGTGGAGACAATGATCAAGACGACTCCGCCCGGCGAGGGCTCGCGGCTGCTGCGGGTCCGCGAGGACAACCCGGTCTACGACGCATGTGCCCGCACGGTCGGGCTCGACGACGGAGAGATCCGGCTGATGGCCACCGGACCGTTCACCGAGTCGGATCTCGGGGTGGCGTGCTACCACTCCAAGGTCGGCGCGGTCGAGCTCTGCCTCAACCACCTTGTCGACGGCCCCGACGACTATGTGGTCGTCGACATGACCGCGGGTTCGGATTCGTTCGCGTCCGGCATGTTCACCCGCTTCGACATGACGTTCCTGGTCGCCGAGCCGACCCGTAAGGGCGTCTCGGTCTACCGCCAGTACAAGGAGTACGCACGGGACTTCGGGGTCGCCCTGAAGGTTGTGGGCAACAAGGTGCAGGGCCAGGACGACCTGGACTTCCTGCGGGCCGAAGTCGGCGACGACCTGCTGGTCACCGTCGGCCACTCGGACTGGGTCCGGGCGATGGAGAAGGGACGTCCGGCCCGTTTCGAGCTTCTGGAGGCGGACAACCGGATGGCCCTGCAGGCTCTGCAGAACGCCGCGGAGGACTCGTACGAGCAACGCGACTGGGAGCGCTACACGCGGCAGATGGTGCACTTCCACTTGAAGAACGCGGAGAGCTGGGGCAACGAGAAGACGGGCGCCGACCTGGCCGCCCAGGTCGACCCCGCCTTCGTGCTCGACGAGCGGAGCGCACAGGCAGCCGCCGTACAGCCCGCATGAGCCGGTCGCCCGAAGCCGCGTCCACCGACGACCCGGCGGGTGGCGGATCGACCGGCGTCAGTGCTCCGCCGGCTTCGCACCGGATTTACCGGAAGCCTTGACGGTTCCCGGAGTCCTGGCCGGTCCGGAGGCCTGGGCGGCGAGATGGGCCGCCCAGCCCTCCATCGGCGCCTGGCCGACGTCGAGCGTGCGAAGTTTCGCCAGTGTCGCCGGGTCCTGGGCGTCCAGCCAGTCGGCGAGCTGCCTGAAGGACACACAGCGCACGCCCTCCTTGGTGCACACCGCCTCGATGGTCTCCTCGACGGCGCGCATGTATGTGCCGCCGTTCCAGGACTCGAAGTGGTTGCCGATGATCAGCGGGGCCCGGTTTCCCTCGTACGCGCGGTCGAAGGCCTGGATCAGGCCGTCGCGCATCTGGTCGCCCCAGTACTCGTACTGGTCCGGGTCGCCCTGCATGGTCGTCCCGGACTGGTTGAACATGAAGTTGTAGTCCGTCGACAGCGTCTCGAACCCCCGCCCCGGCACCGGCACGAATTGCAGGGAGAGGTCCCAGACGCCGTCCTTCTTCTTCGGCCAGACCTGCTTGTCGGCGCCGCTGGAGTCGTAGCGGAAGCCCATCGACCGCGCTGCGGCAACCATGTTCTTCCGCCCCTCCAGGCAGGGGGTGCGGCCGCCGACCAGTTCCGTGTCGTAGTCGAAGGGCAGCGGCTTCTCGTCCGCGAGGTCCGGGACGTTCGTCCTCCATTTCTTCACGAAGGCCTTGGCCTGGCTGATCTCGCGCTTCCACTCGGCGACCGACCAGGTGCCGACACCGCCGTCGGGGCCGCAGAAGTGGCCGTTGAAGTGGGTGCCGATCTCGTCGCCGTCCTGCCAGGCGCCCCGGATCTGGGTGATGGTGTCCCGGATCCCCTTGATGTCGTTGAAGCCGATGTCGGAGCTGCCCGCGTTGTGCTTGGGCGGGTCGTAGAGCTCCCGCTTCTCCTCCGGCAGCATGTACACGCCGCTGAGGAAGTACGTCATGTTCGCGTGGTACTTCTTGCCGGCCTCGCGAAAGCGGGAGAAGAGCTCCTGGCTGTCCCCACCCACGCCGTCCCAGGAGAACACCACGAACTGCGGGGGCTGTTGACCAGGCGTCAGGCGCATGGGTACGGGCTGCTTCGGCTGGCTGCCGGTGAAGGAGGTGGAGCCGTCGCCGATGAGCCGGAATGCCTTCTCGGGGGCGTTCCCCTTGGGCCCGGCAGCCCCCTTCTCGGCACCCGGCCCCGCAGCCCCGACAGCCGAACCCGAAGCCGAACCGGAGCCCGAGCCGGAACAGCCGGCGGCTCCCGCAACGAGCGCGACGGCCATGGCGCCCAGGGCGACCCTCTTCGTGGCGGCCATCATCCGCCCACCCTCTTCCTTTTCAGGTAATTTGCGTGGAATGCGCCGACGCGGCGCACCTACGTTCGCACGCGTCCTTGAATGAATCGACACGACAGGCCATATGAAAAGCTGCCTATTCACGTGAATGGGTGATCGAGTGGACCATTTGCCCTCAATCATGGACACGGTTCTTTACTTTCCATTACGATCTATTTACCGAGAGTTGAGAAATCCCGCCGCTGCACGCCGTGACCCACGGCCGCGTCCCCACGTTCCGCGACCGCGCTGCCCCGGAGGAGACGGGAACATGTCTGCCTGCGTCCCCACACGTCATGACCACACGTCCCGCAGTTGGCGCCAGTCCAACGGCCCGGGAATCAAGCGACCTCACAGCCCGCCACCGCCGCGTCGCGGCGGACGATTCCGCATCGCGGGCGCCGACCTGTCCGCATCGATCACTGTCTTTCTCATTGCCGTTCCCATGTCGCTCGGCCTCGCCGTGGCCATGGACGCCCCGCTGGAGGCCGGCCTCGTCGCCGCGGCCGTCGGCGGCATCGCCGCCGGACTGCTCGGTGGCACCCCCCTTCAGGTCAGTGGCCCGTCCGCCGGACTGACCGTCGTCACAGCCGAGTTGATCCAGATCTACGGCTGGCGCACCACCTGCGCGATCACCATCGGCGCCGGGCTGCTGCAGATGCTGCTGGGCGCGGTGCGTGCGGCACGCAGCGCTCTCGCCGTCAGTCCCGCCATCGTGCACGGCACCCTGGCCGGTATCGGCGTGGCCATCGCACTGGCCCAGCTGCATATCGTGCTCGGCGGCTCGCCCCAGAGCTCAGCCGTCGGCAACGCCCTCGCACTGCCTGCCCAGTTGGACCGGATCAGCCCGGCCGCCCCTCTCATCGGCGGACTGACCATCGCCATCCTGATGGCCTGGCCACGGCTCCCCGGGCGGATCGGGCGGGCGGTAGGGAGGATTCCGGCGGCCCTCGCCTCGGTGGTGATCGCAACAGCGGTGGCCGCGGTGGCGGCTCCCGGGATCGCCAGGGTGGATCTGCCCTCCTGGCGGTCGCACGCCCTGCCCGAACTGCCGCAGGGCCCCGCACTGGCCCTCGCCACCGCCGTGTTCACCGTGACGCTGGTGGCCAGCCTCGAATCCCTGCTCGCGGCGGTCGCGGTGGACAAGCTGACCACTGACCGTGCCGGACGGCAGGGCACCGAGCCTCCCGCCCCGGCAGCCCCGCCGGTCAGGCGGTCCGACCTCGACCGCGAATTGCGCGGCCAGGGCATCTCCAATGTGCTGTCCGGCCTGCTGGGCGGGCTGCCGGTGTCAGGGGGAGCGGTGCGGAGTTCGGCAAATGTGCGGGCCGGGGCCACCGGCCGCACATCCACCGTTCTGCACGGTGTCTGGATCCTGCTCGCCGCCGGGTTGCTGGTGACGGCTCTGGAGTGGATCCCGCTGGCCGCGCTCGCCGCGCTGGTGATGATGGTCGGCATCCAGATGGTGAGCTTCGCCCATATCCGCAATGTTCATAAGCACCGCGAATTCCCGGTCTACGGGGCGACGATCACCGCTGTGGTGCTCTTCGGTGTGCTGAGGGGCGTGGCGATCGGCGTCGCGGTGGCCGTCGTCATCGCTCTGCACCGGCTGGCCCGCACACGGATCACGGTGACGGATCAGGGCGGACAGCATCTCGTGGTCGTGCGTGGGCAGTTGACGTTCCTCGCGGTACCACGTCTCAGCCGGGCGCTTGGCAGGATTCCCCAAGGCAGTGACGCCGTAGTCGAGTTGGACGGCTTCTTCATGGACCATGCGGCATACGAGACGATCCAGGACTGGAGCAACACTCAGACCACCCAGGGCGGCCGGGTCGTCTTCACCGGCAGATCGGACGGCCGGATCGCCGAGCCTGCCTCGGCCGCGCACTCCTGCTGCCGCCCCTGGACGCCGTGGCGCAATCACCACTGCCATGACCGGCCCGAGCCGGCAAGCGTCCACCACGACCGCGGCACGCGAGCCGATGCCTGCGACAGTGCGCATCACGCCACCGCCATCACCGCCGACCCCAGCCCCAGTCCCGGAACAACCGACACCACGGCGGCCGACACCATGACCGACGTCACGAGCCACGCAACGACCAGCGCAAGCGCCGCGGCCCCAGCCGCCGAACCCATTCCCAGCACTCCGTCATCCTCCGCACCCCCCGCCGCTCCCCGTCGGACCGGCGTGCACCGGCTGGTCAGTGGTCTGAGTTCGTTCCAGCGCAATACGGCTCCGCTGGTGCGCGAGGAGCTGGCCCGGCTGGCCCGGGAGGGGCAGCGCCCCTCCCAGCTCTTCATCACCTGCGCGGATTCCCGGCTGGTCACCAGCATGATCACGGCCAGCGGTCCGGGCGACCTGTTCACCGTGCGGAACGTCGGCAATCTGGTCCCCCCACCGGGCGCGGAAGCCGGCGACGACTCGGTGGGCGCCGCGATCGAGTACGCAGTGGAGGTGCTGCAGGTCGAGTCCATCACTGTCTGCGGCCACTCCGGCTGCGGCGCGATGCAGGCACTGCTGGGCGCCAAGCCGGACAACCCGCAGACGTCCCTGTGGCGGTGGCTGCGGCACGGTCTGCCGAGCCTGGAGCGAATGACGTCACGGCATCGCGCCTGGGCGCGGATCTCCGGCCGGCTGCCCGCCGACGCCGTGGAGCAGCTCTGCCTCACCAACGTGGTCCAGCAGCTGGACCATCTGCGCGCCCACGAATCGGTGGCACAGCGACTCGCCGAGGGCACGCTGCAGCTTCACGGGATGTACTTCCATGTCGGTGAGGCGCAGGCTTACCTCCTGACCGAGGGCGCGAGCGCCGGCACATGTCTCGACGAGGTCTTCGACCACGTGGGCCCCGGCGATCCCTCCGGTTCCGGCGAGCTGGAACGCACAAGCGCCTGAACCGTACGCACCTCGGTTCCGTGAGACCTTGTGGTCCCGCTTCCGCATTGCACTGTGCTGCACCGCATGGCAGGGAGGGGGACCGTGCCCATACACGAAAGAACAGGTCTAAACCAATTCCCGGCAGACACTTGTCACCCGGCCCGTGGACTGATGAGCTATGTGCCGGGACACAACGGACACCCTGGGAATGGGAGATGTCGTGAGCAACGAGAGCTTGGCCAATCTGCTTCGGGAAGATCGTCGGTTCGCACCCCCCGCCGATCTGGCCGCCGACGCCAACGTCACAGCCGAGGCGTACGCGCAGGCAGAGGCGGACCGGCTGGGCTTCTGGGCCGAGCAGGCCCGGCGCCTGACCTGGGCCACGGAGCCGACCGGGACGCTCGACTGGAGCAACCCGCCCTTCGCGAAGTGGTTCGCGGACGGCAGGCTGAACGTCGCGTACAACTGCGTGGACCGCCACGTCGAGGCGGGCCATGGTGACCGGGTCGCCATCCACTTCGAGGGCGAGCCCGGCGACAGCCGCGCGATCACCTACGCGGAGCTGAAGGACGAGGTCTCCCGCGCCGCCAACGCCCTCACCGAGCTCGGTGTCGGCAAGGGCGACCGGGTCGCCGTCTACCTGCCGATGATTCCCGAGGCCGCTGTCGCGATGCTGGCCTGCGCCCGCATCGGTGCCACGCACTCGGTCGTCTTCGGTGGCTTCTCCGCCGACGCCATCGCCGCCCGCATCCAGGACGCGGACGCCAAGGTCGTCATCACCGCCGACGGCGGCTACCGCCGCGGCAAGCCGTCGGCGCTGAAGCCTGCGGTCGACGACGCCGTATCCCGAATCGACAGCGTCGAGCACGTCCTCGTGGTGCGGCGCACCGGCCAGGACACCGCGTGGACCGAGGGCCGCGACGTCTGGTGGCACGAGATCACCGGTCGCCAGTCCGCCGAGCACACCCCCGAGGCCTTCGAAGCGGAGCAGCCGCTCTTCATCCTCTACACCTCGGGTACGACGGGTAAGCCGAAGGGCATCCTGCACACCTCCGGCGGCTACCTCACGCAGGCCGCATACACCCACAACGCGGTCTTCGACCTCAAGCCGGAGACCGATGTCTACTGGTGCACGGCCGACATCGGCTGGGTGACCGGGCACTCGTACATCGTGTACGGACCGCTGGCCAACGGCGCGACGCAGGTCATGTACGAGGGCACGCCCGACACCCCCCACCAGGGGCGCTTCTGGGAGATCGTGCAGAAGTACGGCGTCACGATCCTCTACACCGCGCCGACCGCGATCCGTACGTTCATGAAGTGGGGAGACGACATCCCCGCCAAGTTCGACCTGTCTTCGCTGCGGGTCCTCGGTTCGGTCGGTGAGCCGATCAACCCCGAGGCATGGATGTGGTACCGCAAGCACATCGGCGCCGACAGGTGCCCGATCGTGGACACCTGGTGGCAGACCGAGACCGGCGCGATGATGATCTCGCCGCTTCCCGGTGTCACGGACACCAAGCCCGGTTCGGCGCAGCGCGCCCTGCCTGGCATCTCCGCCACCGTCGTCGACGACGAGGCCCACGAGGTGGAGAACGGCGGGGGCGGCTACCTCGTCCTCACCGAGCCGTGGCCGTCGATGCTCCGCACCATCTGGGGCGACGACCAGCGCTTCATCGACACGTACTGGTCGCGCTTCGAGGGCAAGTACTTCGCGGGCGACGGCGCCAAGAAGGACGAGGACGGCGACATCTGGCTGCTCGGCCGGGTCGACGACGTGATGCTCGTGTCCGGGCACAACATCTCGACGACCGAGGTCGAGTCGGCACTCGTGTCGCACCCGGCGGTCGCCGAGGCGGCCGTGGTCGGCGCGGCCGACGAGACGACCGGTCAGGCCATCGTCGCGTTCGTGATCCTGCGTGGTTCGGCGTCCGCCTCCGACGAACTCGTCGCGGACCTGCGCAACCACGTCGGTGCCACGCTCGGCCCGATCGCCAAGCCGAAGCGGATCCTGCCGGTGGCCGAACTGCCGAAGACCCGCTCCGGCAAGATCATGCGGCGTCTGCTGCGTGACGTCGCGGAGAACCGCGAGCTGGGCGACGTCACCACGCTCACCGACTCCTCGGTGATGGACCTCATCCAGACCCAGCTGCCGACGTCGTCGTCCGAGGACTGACAGACGCACAGGCAGAAGGCCGGAGCACCGGCCGACGTACATGTACGAACCCGAGGGGCATCCGGCAACGCGCCGGTTGCCCCTCGGGCAATTAAGGTGAAGATCACTGGATACGCCCCCCGCACACCGCCGGGTACAGTGGCAGCAACGTCAACAACACATCAAGAAATCTCCACAGGGTGTGCCGGGAAGTCTGGTCGGCAAGTGCATCAGCCATGCCATCGCTGCCGTACCAACCCGGAGGTCTCCACTCGTGGCCGCGCCCACCCGCACACCCCCGACATCCCGCCGGACCTTCCTCGGGCGCCTCTCCCTCCCTGAGCGGAACTACCTCGCGGACGCCCTGCGCACCGAGACCGTCGGCGGGGTCATCCTGCTGGTCGCCGCGATCGCGGCGCTGGTCTGGGCGAACACTTTCGGCTCCAGTTACCGGGCCATCAGCGACTTCCACTTCGGTCCGGGTTCCCTGGGACTGAATCTCTCCGTGCAGCACTGGGCGGCCGACGGGCTGCTTGCGGTCTTCTTCTTCGTCGCGGGCGTCGAGCTCAAGCGCGAACTGGTCGCAGGTGAGCTGCGCGATCCCAAGGCGGCCGCGCTGCCGGTCATCGCCGCCGTGTGCGGAATGGCCGTGCCGGCCGTCGTCTACACGCTGGTGAACGTGATCGGCGGCGGTTCGACCGCCGGATGGGCCGTCCCCACGGCCACCGATATCGCCTTCGCCCTCGCTGTGCTCGCGGTCATCGGCACCTCGCTGCCGTCCGCGCTCCGCGCCTTTCTGCTCACGCTCGCCGTCGTCGACGACCTCTTCGCGATCCTGATCATCGCGGTCTTCTTCACCGACGACATCGACCTCGCCGCGCTCGCCGGCGCCTTCGTCGGCCTCGCCGTCTTCTACCTCCTGCTGCGCAAGAACGTGCGCGGCTGGTACGTCTACATCCCGCTCGCCCTGGTCATCTGGGGACTGATGTACAACAGCGGCATCCACGCCACCATCGCCGGTGTCGCCATGGGGCTGATGCTGCGCTGCACCCGGCGCGAGGGCGAGGAGCACTCCCCCGGCGAGCACATCGAACACTTGATGCGCCCGCTGTCGGCCGGTCTCGCCGTGCCGCTGTTCGCACTGTTCTCGGCCGGCGTGTCGCTCTCCGGCGACGCGGTGGCGCATGTCGTCACGCGGCCCGAGACGCTCGGTGTCGTGCTGGGGCTCGTCGTCGGCAAGACGGTCGGCATCTTCGGCGGTACGTGGCTGACCGCCCGCTTCACCAAGGCGGAGCTGAACAAGGACCTGGCCTGGGCGGACGTCTTCGCGGTTGCCTCACTCGCCGGGATCGGCTTCACCGTCTCGCTGCTCATCGGCGAGCTGGCGTTCGCGGGCGACGCGTTCGTCGAGAACGAGATCAAGGCAGCCGTGCTGCTGGGGTCGCTGATAGCAGCCATGTTCTCCGGTGTGCTGCTCAAACTCCGGGTACGTACCTACCAGGCGCTGTACGAGGCGGAGGAGCGCGACGAGGACGAGGACGGGGTACCCGACATCTACGAACAGGACGATCCGGCCTACCACCTACGGATGGCCGCGATCTACGAGAAGAAGGCCGCAGAGCACCGGCGCCTTGCCCAAGCGGCGGGGGCGGCGAGCAGCAAGCCGGACAGTCCGGCATGATCTGACACCAGATGTGTTGAGCAGGAGAGCAGAAGAGGGAGTCAGGGATGAGCGACCCCGGCAAGTACGCGGGCAGCGCAGACCGCAGTCTCGGGCAGCTGGTCGCCTCGGCGACGGCCGAGGTGTCCGCACTGGTGCACGACGAGATCGCCCTGGCCAAGGCCGAGGTGCGGCAGGACGTCAAGCGGGGCGTGACCGGCAGTGTGGCGTTCATCATCGCGGGAGTGCTGATTCTGTTCGCGATCCCCGTGCTGAGCTTCGCGGCGGCGTACGGAATCCATTACCTGGGGCTCGGACTCGCCGTGTCGTTCACGATCGTGGGCGCCGCCTTCATCGTGCTGGGGGTGCTGCTCGCACTGTTCGCCATCGCCAAGTTCAAGAAGGTCAAGCCGCCGGAGAAGTCGATCGCGTCGGCCAAGCAGACGGCGGCCGTGCTGCAGGGCGTCAAGCCGCACCCGCGTCCGGTGATCACTACGCGTCCCGGTCTCCCGGCCGTCACCGCCTCGGGCAGCACACGGACGGAGAAGGCCGGAGCGGAGTCCGCGGTCAAGGACGAGGCGTCCGCTGTGGCACGCTCGTCCACATGACCGTCCCCGATTCCAGCGCATTCGACCCCAAAGGCCCCGGCTCCGGCAGTCCCGTACGGATCGACGGTCCCTGGATCCACCGGGATGTGGCGGCCAACGGGGCACGCTTCCACATCGCCGAGCTGGGCGACGGCCCTCTGGTACTGCTGCTGCACGGCTTCCCGCAGTTCTGGTGGACCTGGCGCCATCAGCTGACCGCGCTCGCCGACGCCGGGTTCCGTGCCGTCGCGATGGATCTGCGCGGGGTGGGCGGCAGCGACCGCACACCGCGGGGGTACGACCCCGCCAACCTGGCCCTCGACGTCACCGGCGTGATCCGGTCGCTCGGTGAGCCGGACGCGGCGCTGGTCGGCCATGACATGGGCGGATACCTCGCCTGGACGGCCGCGGTGATGCGGCCCAAGCTGGTGCGCCGGCTGGTGGTTTCCTCGATGCCGCATCCGCGCCGCTGGCGGTCCTCGATGCTCTCCGACTTCGCGCAGTCCCGGGCGGGCTCATACATTTGGGGCTTCCAGCGCCCCTGGGTGCCGGAGCGTCAGCTCGTCGCGGACGACGGGGCCTTGGTGGGCCGACTGATCCGCGACTGGTCGGGTCCGCGGACGCCCGAGTTCCCCAACGACGCGACAGTGGACGTCTACCGGCGCGCGATGTGCATCCCGTCGGCGGCTCACTGCTCGATCGAGCCGTACCGCTGGATGGTGCGCTCCATGGCGCGCCCGGACGGCATCCAGTTCAACCGCCGGATGAAGCGCCCGGTACGGGTGCCGACGCTGCATCTGCACGGTTCGCTCGATCCGGTGGCCCGTACGCGGAGTGCGGCGGGGTCCGGCGAGTACGTCGAAGCGCCGTACCGTTGGCGACTTTTCGATGGTCTGGGGCACTTCCCGCACGAGGAGGATCCGGCCGGATTCTCGACCGAACTCATCAACTGGCTCAAGGATCCCGAGCCCGACCGGTAGCCCGGGACGAGCCCTGGGGGTCGCAGGACAGGTAACCGGGCGCGACCAGTCGGTGGCCGGAAGAGCACAGTTGTCCGACGAACAGCCAATTGCCGGGCGCATAGGCCAATTGGCTGGCGCCCGCACGATTACCGACCATGAGGCACGGGCAGACGTCCGGGTATGGGCTGGACGCACGACTTCGGTGACACAGCACGCAATCGTCGCTCGACCGCTACGGCGGATCCGAGCATTCATGAGGGGGACGGCCTTCAGGGCCGGGTGCCCGGTGTGCATGACCTGCATGATCCCCAGCTGGGCATTCCGCACATTCTCCGCCGCCGGGCCCGCTGGGTCTCGGCGCGGCTGCGCCATCCCCGCGGATGACGCAGTCCTGACCTGATCACACGGACCGGACCCGAGCCGGCCCCTGTCCGTTTCCCTACAGCGCGCACGCCTGGCTGTCGACCTGCTGGTTGGCGGTGCGGCCGTCGGCGATGTCCTGGCGGATCTCGTCGGCGGTCAGGGCGTAACCCGTGTCGGGATCGTCCAGCGACTTGGCGAAGACGACTCCGTACACCTTGCCGTCGGGGGTCAGCAGCGGTCCGCCGGAGTTGCCCTGGCGGACCGTCGCGAAGAGCGAGTACACATCGCGGCGGACGGTGCCCCGGTGGTAGATGTCCGGGCCGTCGGCGTCGATGCGGCCGCGGACGCGCGCGGAGCGTACGTCGTACGAGCCGTTCTCCGGGAAGCCCGCGACGATGGCGTCGTGCCCCGTCGCGGCGTCGTGGTCCGTATCGGTGAACTTCAGCGGCTTCGCGTCGAGGTCCGGGACGTCGAGTACGGCGATGTCACGCTGCCAGTCGTAGAGGACGACCTTCGCGTCGTACAGCCTCCCCTGGCCGCCGATCTGGACGGTCGGCTCGTCGACGCCGCCGACGACATGGGCGTTGGTCATCACCCGGCGGTCGGAGAAGACGAAGCCGGTGCCTTCGAGGACCTTGCCGCAGCTCGGGGCCGTACCGACGACCTTGACGATGGACTGCTTGGCGCGGGCCGCGATGGGGCTGCCGGCCAGGGCCGGATCCGGGGCCTTGACCTCGGTGATCGGCTCGTTGGCGAAGGGGCTGAAGACCTGCGGGAAGCCGTTCTGCGCGAGGACGGAGGAGAAGTCCGTGAACCAGTTGGAGGCCTGGGCGGGCATCACCCGGGAGATCCCGAGCAGCACCGAGGAGTTACGTACCTCCTTGCCCAGCGTCGGCAGCGACGTGCCCGCAAGTGCGGAACCGATCAGCCACGCCACCAGCAGCATCGCGACCACATTGACGAGTGCGCCGCCGGTGGCATCGAGTGCGCGGGCGGGCGACCACGTGATGTACCGCCGGAGTTTGTTGCCGAGGTGGGTGGTGAACGCCTGGCCGACGGAGGCACACACGATCACGATGATGACCGCGACCACGGCGGCCGTGGAGGAGACCTCGGAGCCGTCCGTCAGCTGGTCCCACAGGACCGGCAGGAGATAGACGGCGACCATGCCGCCGCCGAGAAAGCCGATGACCGACAGGATGCCGACGACGAAGCCCTGGCGGTAGCCGATCACTGCGAACCACACGGCGCCGGCCAGCAGCAGGATGTCCAGCACGTTCACCGTCTATTGCCTCGCAGATTCGTCACCGGACCCGTTCGTTCGGCTGGGACCGGGCAGGCCCGAACGCCCCAGCACGGAAGTCAGCCTGTCATGCGCGCCAGTCGAGCGGCACCTGCCTGGTCCCGTCCCAGGGGCGCTCCCAGCCCGCGAAGTGCAGAATGCGGTCGATCACCCCGGCGGTGAAACCCCAGACCAGTGCCGATTCGACGAGGAATGCCGGGCCCCGGTGACCGCTGGGGTGCACCGTCGTCACCCGATTGGCCGGGTCAGTGAGATCCACCACGGGAACCGTGAAGACCCGGGCAGTCTCGGCCGGATCGACGACCCCGACCGGGCTCGGCGCCCGCCACCAGCCGAGTACGGGCGTGACGACGAAACTGCTCACCGGGATGTAGAGCCGGGGCAGCACAGCGAAGAGCTGGACTCCGCGCGGATCGAGTCCGGTCTCCTCCTCGGCCTCCCGCAGAGCCGCCCTGAGCGGCCCTGCGGTCGCCTGGTCGCCGTCCTCGGGGTCCAGGGCTCCTCCGGGGAAGGAGGGCTGTCCGGGGTGGGAACGCAGTGAGCCCGAGCGCTCCATCAGGAGCAGCTCGGGCCCGCGCTCGCCCTCACCGAACAGGACAAGGACGGCGGACTGGCGCCCGGCGCCGTTCTCGGGCGGAAGAAAGCGGCTGAGCTGCCGGGGCTCGATGGTCCGTGCGGCGCGAACAACGGGCTCGAGCCACTCGGGCAGCCCGTCCGTCGAGACGGCGATCGCGTCGTCCCGTCCCACACCTGCGGAGTGATCCTCCACGTGGCTCTGTTCGTGCGTCTTCATAGGCACCCCTCGTCTCACAACGCCTGCGGTCGCGCATTTCGTTCCGGAAGGGCGCCCCCGTCACCCGGCTCCCAGCGCCGGCGCGGGCTTGCCCGGGTAGTCGGGCGGCGGGCTCAGCCGCTGGCCGGGCTGTCCGCCCATCTCGTATTTCAGGAGCTTCCGGGCCTTCTCCGGATCCGTCTCGCCCTCGCCGTACGAGGGGCAGAGCGGGGCGATCGGGCAGGCACCGCAGGCGGGCCTGCGGGCGTGGCAGATGCGGCGGCCGTGGAAGATGACGCGGTGGGAGAGCATCGTCCACTCGCTCTTGGGGAAGATCGCGGCGATCTCAGCCTCGATTTTCTCCGGGTCCTCCTGCTCCGTCCACTTCCAGCGGCGGACCAGCCGGCCGAAGTGGGTGTCGACCGTGATGCCGGGGACGCCGAAGGCATTGCCTAGGACCACATTGGCGGTCTTGCGGCCGACGCCGGGCAGCGTGACCAGGTCCGCGAGCCGCCCCGGGACCTCACCGCCGAAGTTGTCCCTGAGGGACGCGGAGAGCCCTATCAGCGACCTGGCCTTGGCCCGGAAGAAGCCGGTCGGCCGGATGATCTCCTCGAGCTCCTCGGGGACGGCCGCCGCCATGTCCTCGGGGGTCGGGTAGGCGGCGAACAGCGCGGGGGTGGTCTGGTTGACTCTCAGATCGGTGGTCTGGGCGGAGAGAACCGTGGCGACCAGGAGCTCGAAGGGGTTCCGGAAGTCCAGCTCCGGGTGGGCGTACGGATAGACCTCGGCGAGCTCGCGGTTGATCCGACGGGCGCGGCGGACCATCGCGAGGTGCGACTCCGGCTTCCCGGACTTTCCCGGCTTCACTGCTGCCCCGACCGTCTTCCCGAACGCCCCGGACGTCTTCGCCGATGCTCCGGCCTTCTTTGCGGAGCCGTTGGACGCCTTCGCGGGCCCCCCGGACTTCACCCGCTTCACCGACTCCCCATTCGGGCGTTTTGCGGCTTTTGTCGGTTGACTCGCAGCCTGTTCGCCCACAGCGGAATTACGGTCTTCCGACACCCCATCAGCCCCCTTGGCCTGCGCTCTCACCGGCTTGTTGGACACCCGGCCAGCCTAGAGCCAGGCAGTGACATCCGCCCCGGTCACTGTGGATCCGCCCCCAATCGGCCCCCTGCGGCACGATGGGGCGCGCCCGTGCGTCAAACTGGTTTGTGATTGATCGCACTGTTTTACCGTCCGGCATGATGGGGACCACGGTTCCCTGAACAGGCCGACAAGGAGAGAACTCGTGGACGACGTTCTGCGGCGCGCCCCGCTTTTCGCGGCGCTCGATGATGAGCAGGCCGCGGAGCTCCGCGCCTCGATGAGTGAGGTGACCCTCGCACGCGGCGACGCTCTCTTCCACGAGGGCGACCAGGGTGACCGCCTGTACGTGGTCACCGAGGGCAAGGTGAAGCTCCACCGCACGTCCCCCGATGGACGCGAGAACATGCTGGCCGTCCTCGGCCCCGGCGAGCTGATCGGTGAGCTGTCGCTCTTCGACCCGGGCCCGCGCACCGCCACCGCCACCGCGCTGACCGAGGTCAAGCTCCTCGGCCTCGGCCACGGCGACCTCCAGCCCTGGCTGAACGCCCGCCCCGAGGTGGCCACGGCTCTGCTGCGCGCCGTCGCCCGCCGACTGCGCAAGACCAACGACCAGATGTCCGACCTGGTCTTCTCCGACGTACCGGGCCGTGTCGCCCGCGCCCTTCTCGACCTGTCGCGCCGGTTCGGCGTCCAGTCGGAGGAAGGCATCCACGTCGTCCACGACCTGACCCAGGAAGAGCTGGCCCAGCTGGTGGGCGCCTCTCGCGAGACGGTCAACAAGGCGCTTGCCGACTTCGCGGGCCGCGGCTGGCTCCGCCTGGAAGCGCGCGCCGTGATCTTGCTGGACGTGGAGCGCCTGGCGAAGCGTTCGCGCTAGCCGGACACCACCCCCTCACGACGCGAGAGGCCCCGCCGGACGGCGGGGCCTCTCGCGCGTCACGGCGCCTCGGCGCCGCGCAGCCCTGATATCAGCGCCACGGGCGTAACAGCGGCTCAGATCAGCCCGTGCTCGCCCAGGTACTCCAGCTGCGCCCGCACCGACAGCTCCGCCGCGGGCCACAGCGACCGGTCCACGTCCGCGTACACGTACGCCACCACCTCCGTGGCCGAGCGGTGCCCGGCCTCCACCGCCGTCTCCACCTGGGCGAGCCGGTGCGCGCGGTGGGCGAGATAGAACTCGACCGCGCCCTGTGCGTCGTCCAGGACCGGACCATGCCCCGGCAGCACCGTGTGCACCCCGTCGTCGACCGCCAGCGAGCGCAGCCGCCGCAGCGAGTCGAGGTAGTCGCCGAGCCGCCCGTCCGGGTGCGCGACGAGCGTGGTGCCGCGCCCGAGGATCGTGTCGCCGGTCAGCACCGCCCGGTCGGCGGGCAGATGGAAGGAGAGTGAGTCGGAGGTGTGCCCGGGGGTCGGGACCACCCGCAGTTCGAGCCCTCCCGTGGTGATCACGTCGCCCGTCGTCAGCCCCTCCTCGCCGAGCCGCAGCGCCGGGTCCAGCGCCCGCACCGCCGTACGGGTCAGCTCGGCGAAGCGCGCCGCGCCCTCCGCGTGGTCGGGGTGACCGTGGGTGAGGAGCGTGAGGCCGATCCGCCGGCCGGCGCGCTCGGCGGTGTCGATGACGGCCTGCAGATGGCTGTCGTCCAGCGGGCCCGGGTCGATGACGACCGCGAGGTCGGAGTCGGGCTCGGCGACGATCCAGGTGTTGGTGCCGTCGAGCGTCATCGCCGAGGCGTTGGGGGCGAGGACGTTGACCGTACGGGCGGTCGCGGGGCCGGAGAGGACCCCGCCGCGCGGCTGCCCGGGCAGCGCTGCTGCGTCGCTCATGCAGAACCATCTCCGGTCGGGATGTGCTTGGTGAATTCATCGTGCCCCGGCCAGCTCAGCACCAGTTCGCCGTCCTCCAGCCGGGCCTGTGCGAGTACCGGGGTGAGGTCCTGGGAGGACGCGGCCTTCAGCGCCTCGGCTGCGGTGCCGTACGGGCGCAGTTGACGCAGCGTCGACACGGTCGGCGGCATCATGAGCAGCTCGCCCCGGTCGTATCCGTCGGTGGCGTCCGCCGGGGAGATCCACAGCGCGAGGTCGGCCTCCGTGGAGGTGGAAGGGGCGGCTCCCATGCCTTCAGGGCCATGGGAGAGGGTGCGCTGCCCCTCGGGGAGCGCGGCGACGAAGAACCAGGTGTCGTAGCGCCGGGGTTCGAACTCGGGCGTGATCCAGCGCGCCCACGCCCCGAGCAGATCGGAGCGGAGCACGAGCCCGCGCCGGTCCAGGAACTCGGCGAAGGACAGCTCGCGGGCGACGAGGGCCTCGCGGTCCGCCTCCCAGTCGGCGCCCGTGGTGTCGCTGACGACGGTGTCGGCGGTCGGCCCGGCGAGGAGGACACCCGACTCCTCGTACGTCTCACGGACCGCCGCACAGACGATGGCCTGCGCCTCGGCGAGGGTACCGACGCCGAGCCGCTCGGCCCAGAGCTCCAGCGCGGGTCCGGCCCAGCCGACGAGGCGGTCGTCGTCGCGCGGGTCGACGCCGCCACCCGGATAGGCGTACGCACCTCCGGCAAAAGCCATGGAGGTGCGGCGGCGCAGCATGTGGACGGTGGGCCCGCCCTCGGTGCCAGAGGCGTCCCGGAGCAGCATCACGGTGGCGGCGCGCCGGGGGGTCGCGGCCGTGAGCTCGCCTGCGGCGAGTGCCCGGATCCGGTCGGGCCATTCCGGTGGGTACCACTGACCATTGGACATGGCCGGAGGCTATCCGGAACCGCGACGATGTTCGAGAGGCAGCAAGGGGTGCACGGGACGAGACACGCGTCACGCATGGACCCGGGGGTGTGAAACGCGTGATCCCGCCCGGTCGCACGGACCGGGCGGGATCATGGATCACGGAGGTACCCGCCTCACTGCGGCGGCGGCTCAGGCCCCGTCCAGCTCGACCTGCACCTCGACCTCGACCGGCGCGTCCAGCGGCAGCACCGCGACGCCCACGGCACTGCGCGCGTGCACGCCCTTGTCGCCGAGCACCGCGCCGAGCAGCTCGCTCGCACCGTTGATCACGGCAGGCTGCCCGGTGAAGTCGGAGGCCGAGGCGACGAAGCCCACGACCTTCACGACCCGCTTGATCCGGTCCAGGTCGCCCGCGACCGACTTCACGGCGGCCAGCGCGTTGAGCGCGCAGGTCCTGGCCAGCTCCTTGGCCTCGTCCGGCGTGACCTCCGCACCGACCTTGCCGGTGACCGGAAGCTTGCCCTCCACCATGGGCAGCTGGCCCGACGTGTACACGTACACACCGGACTGGACGGCCGGCTGATACGAGGCGAGCGGCGGTACGACGTCCGGCAGCGTCAGCCCGAGTTCGGCGAGCTTCGCCTCGACTGCGCCCGCCACTACGGCTTCTCCCGCTTCAGGTAGGCCACGAGCTGCTCGGGGTTGTTCGGGCCGGGAACGACCTGGACCAGCTCCCAGCCGTCCTCGCCCCAGGTGTCCAGAATCTGCTTCGTCGCGTGCACGAGGAGCGGCACGGTCGCGTATTCCCACTTGGTCATAGGCCGACTGTAATGCCTGGCACGTACGGGCTCGTGCGTAGCCCGGGGCCGTACTGGTTAGGCTCGAATACGTGAGCAGGTTCCAGGTCGTCAGCGGCAAGGGCGGTACCGGTAAGACCACGGTCGCCGCCGCCCTCGCGCTCGCCCTCGCGACCGAGGGCAAGCGCACCCTTCTCGTCGAGGTCGAGGGCAGGCAGGGCATCGCCCAGCTCTTCGAGGCGGATTCCCTTCCGTACGAGGAGCGCAAGATCGCGGTCGCGCCGGGCGGCGGCGAGGTGTACGCCCTCGCGATCGACGCGGAGCGCGCACTCCTCGACTACCTCCAGATGTTCTACAAGCTCGGCAGCGCGGGCCGGGCGCTCAAGAAGCTCGGTGCGATCGACTTCGCCACGACGATCGCACCCGGGGTACGGGACGTGCTGCTGACGGGCAAGGCCTGCGAAGCCGTACGCCGCAAGGACAAGCAGGGCCGGTACAGCTACGACTACGTGATCATGGATGCGCCGCCCACCGGCCGCATCACGCGCTTCCTCAATGTGAACGACGAGGTGGCGGGGCTGGCCCGGATCGGCCCGATACACAATCAGGCGCAGGCCGTGATGCGGGTGCTGAAGTCCCCGGAAACGGCGGTCCACCTGGTGACGCTGCTGGAGGAGATGCCGGTCCAGGAGACCGCGGACGGCGTCGCGGAGCTGCGGGCGGCCGAACTGCCGGTGGGCAAGGTCATTGTGAACATGGTGCGGCCGCATCTGCTGGATGAGGACGCGCTGCGTACCGCCTCCGGGGGCCGCCGCAAGGAGATCGCCAAGGCGCTCACCCGGGCGGGCGTGACCGGGTCGGCGGCGCTGGTACGTCCGCTGATCGAGCAGGCCTCCGAGCATGCCCAGCGGGTCGAGCTGGAGCGCGAGCAGCGCGCGGCCCTCGCGGATCTGGAGCTGCCGACCAGCGAACTGCCGCTGATCAGCGAAGGCGTGGACCTGCCCGGTCTGTACGACCTGGCGGTCGAACTCCGCAAGCAGGGCGTGGGCGAAGAGGCGGGCCAAGGGGTGGGTGCATGAGAGCGGGTACGGAACCGGGCACCGATGCGCGTACGGACCCCGGTACAGGCACAGCCACGGCCACCGCGCCCGCGCTGGACACCGATGCGCTGCTCGACGATCCGGACATCCGGATCATCGTGTGCTGCGGCTCGGGCGGCGTCGGCAAGACCACGACCGCGGCGGCGCTGGGTGTACGGGCCGCCGAGCGCGGCCGGAAGGTCGTCGTCCTCACCATCGACCCGGCCCGCAGGCTCGCCCAGTCCATGGGCATTCTCTCCCTGGACAACGTCCCGCGCCGGGTGCCGGGCATCGAGAGCGCCGGTGAGGGCAGCGGTGAACTGCACGCCATGATGCTCGACATGAAGCGGACCTTCGACGAGATCGTCGAGGCGCACGCGGAGGGCGAACGGGCGCGCGCGATCCTGGAGAACCCCTTCTACCAATCCCTGTCGGCCGGTTTCGCGGGCACGCAGGAGTACATGGCGATGGAGAAGCTGGGGCAGCTGCGGGCGCGCAACGAGTGGGACCTGATCGTCGTCGACACCCCGCCGTCGCGTTCCGCGCTGGACTTCCTTGACGCGCCCAAGCGGCTCGGCTCTTTCCTGGACGGGAAGTTCATCAAGCTGCTGATGGCTCCGGCGAAAATGGGCGGCCGGGCCGGGATGAAGTTCCTCAACGTCGGCATGTCGATGATGACCGGGACGCTCGGCAAGCTGCTGGGTGGCCAGTTCCTGCGCGACGTACAGACGTTCGTCGCAGCGATGGACACCATGTTCGGTGGTTTCCGGACCCGGGCGGATGCCACGTACAGACTGCTGCAGGCGCCCGGCACGGCGTTCCTCGTCGTCGCGACACCGGAGCGGGACGCACTGCGCGAGGCCGCCTACTTCGTGGAACGGCTGGCCGCGGAGGACATGCCCCTGGCCGGTCTGGTCCTCAACCGGGTCCACGGCAGTGACGCCGCCCGGCTCTCCGCCGAGCGCGCCCTGGCAGCCGCAGAAAATCTTGACGACATCGGCATTGTGGATCAGACCACCGGGAAGGCTGGACTTCGTGACCCGGCCGACTCGGCAGTCACCTCTCCCGAAGACCCCGAGTCGCCGCCCTCCCCCGCCCGTTCCGAGCACACCCAGGATATTGACACCGAACCAGAGGCTGATGCCGTCTCCGTCGAGCAGCTGACCGCAGGCCTGCTGCGGCTGCACGCTGAACGCATGCAGGTGGTCGCGCGCGAACAGCGCACCCGCGACCGCTTTATCGCGCTGCACCCCGAGGTCGCCGTGACCGAAGTCGCGGCGCTGCCCGGAGATGTGCACGACCTCGCAGGACTGCGGGCCGTCGGGGACCGGCTCGCGACCGATTCCACTCCGGCCGGAGCTGCGTAAACCACCTGAACGGCCGAGTGGCCCCGGCGGCCTACCCCACGGCGGCGTACGTCTCGTGCAGTTCGTCGTCCAGACCGATGGCCACCGGCAGGATGCCCGTGGACCGCTCGTACTCACTGCGAGCGGTCTCCAGCAGCCGGCGCCAGGACGTGACGGTGGGTCGCCTGCGCAGCAGCGCGCGACGTTCCCGTTCCGTCATGCCGCCCCACACGCCGAATTCGACGCGATTGTCCAGCGCATCGGCCAAGCACTCGGTCCGCACCGGGCAACCGGTGCACACCGCCTTGGCCCTGTTCTGCGCTGCCCCTTGTACGAACAGTTCATCCGGATCGGTAGTGCGGCAGGCTGCCTGCGCACTCCAGTCGGTTACCCAGCCCATCCCGGCGCCGTCCTCTCCCGAATCGAGGCTCCCCCACGGCGGTAGCGGCATATTCACCGCTGCCAGTTGAGGACGTTACGGAAGGTGGCGACAGCACAACACCCCCTTCGGGCCCAATCTTGGATGGCCCGAACGGACTATGCGTACGCGGCAGATCACCCAGGGGAGTGAGGCAAGGACATACAAGAATATCCCCGCAAAATAGGGACAATTCATCGGAGTCACAACGGACATTCAATGACACATGGGGCGAATTCGGGGCGCCCGAGGTGCTGGCCGAACCGTGGTCGGGTCACGGCCGAATGCTGCATGGGGGTTGATACGGAACCGGCAGGCTGTGACAGTTGGGAGCAGCTTAGGCCAACGCATATACGCGTGTCCGGCGATTGAGAACGTAGGCTGCCCCCATGCCAAAGAACCGCTCGGGCGGGGGTCTCACCGCGACCCAGCAGGCCGCCAAGTTCCTCGGTGTCGCCGCACTCTCCGGAGTCGTGCTCGCAGGCATCGCGCTGCCGGCCGCCGGAGCTCTGGGGCTCGCCGCGAAGGGGACGGTCGAGGGATTCGACGAGATCCCGGCCAACCTCAAGACTCCGCCGCTGAGCCAGCGCACCAAGATCCTGGACAGCAAGGGCGACATGCTTGCGACGGTCTACTCGCGTGACCGCACCGTCGTTCCGCTGAAGGACATCTCTCCGTACATGCAGAAGGCGATCATCGCGATCGAGGATGCCCGCTTCTACCAGCACGGGGCGATCGACCTCAAGGGCATCCTGCGCGCGATGAACCGCAACGTGCAGGCGGGCGGGACCGCGCAGGGCGCGTCGACCCTCACCCAGCAGTACGTGAAGAACGTCTTCGTCGAGGAGGCGGGCGACGACCCGGACAAGGTCGCGCAGGCCACCCAGCAGACGATGGGCCGCAAGGTCCAGGAGCTGAAGTACGCGATCCAGGTCGAGGAGGAGCTCGGGAAGAAGAAGATCCTGGAGAACTACCTCAACATCACGTTCTTCGGGCAGCAGGCGTACGGCGTCGAGGCGGCCTCCCAGCGCTACTTCTCCAAGTCGGCGAAGGACCTGAAGCTGGAGGAGGCCGCGCTGCTGGCCGGCATCGTCCAGTCGCCGAGCCGCTACGACCCGGTCAACGACGCGGAGGAGGCGACCAAGCGTCGCAACACCGTGCTCCAGCGGATGGCGGACGTCGGGGACATCACTCGCACGGCGGCGAAGAAGGCGCAGGCGACGCCGATCAAGCTGAGGGTCAGCAAGCCGAAGAACGGCTGCATCACGGCCGTCAACGGGGCCTCCTTCTTCTGTGACTACGTCCGCAAGGTCTTCCTCACCGACCCGGTTTACGGCAAGACGAAGGAGGAGCGGGCCAAGGTCTGGAACCAGGGCGGACTCACGATCCGCACGACGCTCGACCCGCAGGCGCAGGCGGGCGTGCAGGACTCGATCAGGAGTCACGTCTACAAGACGGACAAGGTCGCCACCGCCGTGACGCTCGTCCAGCCCGGCACCGGCAAGATCATGGGCATGGGCCAGTCCAAGCCGTACGGTTTCGGGCCGAACGAGACCCAGTACAACTACTCGGTCAACAAGGACATGGGCGGCTCGAACTTCGGCTTCCCGACCGGGTCGACGTTCAAGCCGTTCCTCGCCGCGGCGGCCATAGAGGGTGGCAGGCCTGCGACGCAGATGTACTCGTCGCCGTACGAGATGGACTACCCGGACACGGTTCAGACCTGCGGAAAGCCGTGGGTCAACGACAGGCAGTATCACCTGGAGAACGAGAGCGAGTCCGAGGAGGGGCCGTACGCCCTGAAGGAAGCGATGGCGAAGTCGGTCAACACCTACTTCGTCCAGATGCTCCAGGACATCGGCATGTGCCCGGTCTCCCAGATGACCGACAAGCTCGGCGTGGTGCAGGGCGACGGCACCAAGCTGCCGCAGAACCCCTCCACACTGACCCTCGGCTCCAACGGCCTCTCGCCGCTCACGATGGCCAGCGCGTACGCCGCCTTCGCCAACCGGGGCATGTACTGCACGCCGATCGCCATCGAGGCGGTCACGACGGCGAACGGCAAGTCGCTCCCGGTACCGAAGACCACCTGCTCGCAGGCGATGTCGCAGACGACGGCCGACACCGTCAACACCCTGCTGCGCGGTGTGATCGACTCCGGTACCGGTCGGCAGGCCGGCCTGCAGAACCGCGACAACGCGGGCAAGACGGGTACGACCGACGCCCGTAAGAACGCCTGGTTCGTCGGCTACACGCCGAACATGTCCGGCGCGGTCTGGGTCGGCAGCCCGTCCCAGAGCGTCGAGATGGAGGGCGTCACCATCGGCGGCGTGTACCAGGACAAAGTGTACGGCGGCCAGGTCCCCGGACCGATCTGGCGCGACGCCATGACGAGCGCCCTCAACGGACTGCCCGCCCCGTCGTTCAACACCGTCAACATCCCGGACCCGCCGGACAACACGGACGAGGGCCGGGGCAGGGGACGGGGACGGGGACGTGACAAGGGGCGGGACAGGGGCGACGGCAACAACCCGTTCCCCGGCATCCCGCCGGACAACGCCGACGGGAACTACGGGGCCCAGCGCCCGGGTCCCGGTGGCACGAAGGGTCCCTGACCGGCCACTCGGTCCATGAACGAGGAGGTGGGGCGACCCGGAACATTCCGGGTCACCCCACCTCCTCGTATGTACGGTCCGCTCAGCCCGCGAGGAGCTTCTTCACCGCGGCGGCCACCCGGCCGCCGTCCGCGCGCCCCGCGACCTTCGGGTTCACGATCTTCATGACGGCACCCATCGCCCGCGGCCCCTCGGCGCCGGCGGCCTTCGCCTCGTCGACCGCCGACGCAACGATCGCACCCAGCTCGTCGTCACTGAGCTGCTTCGGCAGGTACGCGTCGAGCAGCTCGCCCTCCGCCTTCTCGCGCTCGGCCTGCTCCGTCCGGCCGCCCTGGGCGAAGGCCTCGGCCGCCTCGCGGCGCTTCTTCGCCTCCTTGGCGATGACCTTCTGCACCTCGTCGTCGGAGAGTTCACGCGACGTCTTGCCGCTGACCTCCTCCTTGGTGATCGCGGTGAGGGTCAGCCGGAGCGTCGACGAGGTCAGCTCGTCGCGCGCCTTCATGGCCGCGGTGAGGTCTTCCTTGAGCTTGGACTTGAGCGTGGTCATGTGCTGATTGTGGCAGGTGCGGGGCGGCCACCGCCCGCTGGTTTTCCTCTCGCCGCATCGTGTCTGCGACGATGGGCACATGCGCGCACGCTACGGAGTACCCCTGAAAGTCACGGCAGTCGGCGCAGCGGTCGGCGCCGCCGGGCTCGTTTACGCGGCAGGTTTCGAAGCCCGCTCGTTCCGGCTCCGACGGGTCACCGTCCCCGTACTCCCGCACGGGGCACGCCCGTTGCGCGTGCTGCAGGTCTCCGACATCCACATGGTGAGCGGCCAGCGCAAGAAGCGCGGCTGGCTGCAGTCGCTGGCCGGCCTGCGCCCGGACTTCGTCGTCAACACCGGCGACAACCTCTCCGACCCGGAGGCCGTACCGGAGCTGCTGGACGCGCTCGGTCCGCTGATGGAGATCCCGGGCGTGTACGTCTTCGGCTCGAACGACTACTACGGGCCCAAGCTCCGTAACCCGGCCCGCTACCTCTTCGAGAAGGTCCAGGGCAAGCACGGCCTCAACGGCAACGCCCCCGCGGTCGGCGTCGTCCACAACCCGTGGGAGCCGATGCGCGATGCGTTCGACGACGCGGGCTGGCTGGACCTGAGCAACACCCGGGGCCGTCTCAAGCTCGACGGCCTGGAGCTCGCCTTCACCGGCCTCGACGACCCGCACATCAAGCGCGACAGGTACGCGGAGGTCTCGGGCGGCCCCGAGACGGGCGCCGACCTGTCCATCGGCGTGGTCCACGCCCCGTACCTGCGCGCCCTCGACGCCTTCACCGCCGACGGCTACCCGCTGATCCTGGCGGGTCACACCCATGGCGGCCAGCTCTGCATCCCCTTCTACGGGGCTCTGGTCACCAACTGCGACCTGGACACGGACCGGGTCAAGGGGCTCTCCAGCCACACGGTCGGCGACCGGCGCGCCTACCTCCACGTCTCCGCAGGCTGCGGTACCAACCGCTACACCCCGGTTCGCTTCGCCTGCCCGCCCGAGGCGACCCTGCTGACGCTGACGCCCCGCGACTGAACCCGGGGGTGCCCCGCCCACCGGGGCAGAAACCGGATTTCGTCTCCGGGCGCGGGTGGGCTAAAGTAATCGATGTCGCCGGGAGACCGGCGGCGATCGGGGTGTAGCGCAGCTTGGCAGCGCGCTTCGTTCGGGACGAAGAGGTCGTGGGTTCAAATCCCGCCACCCCGACAGAGAAATACCAGGTCAGGCCCGGTACTGAGAAATCAGCACCGGGCCTGATTTGCTGTGCGGCCCCAGTCTGGGAACCATTTGGGAGCCGACTTCGGGGACCGGCCCCCCCGGGGGGCTCCCGACGGGTAGCGATGCACCTTCGAACGCGCCGCGCGCCGCGCGCACCCTGGAGATGCGCCCGCTACGGGTTGTGCTGACGTGACCACAGAAGGTACAACGATCGTCATGCACCCGCAGGTACGCGGCCGCCCCGCTCGTGATCGGCCCGGTGATCGGCCTCGTACGCCGCCGCTCCGGAGGCGGGTGACACCGGCTCGGCGGGCTCAACAGGCGATGTCGAGGGTGACGGTCGCGCCTGATGCGGTGTTCTCGGCATGGGTGGTGCCGTCGTGCGAGGCGGCGACCGCGGCGACCAGAGCCAGACCGAGTCCGGTGCCGGGGGTGGTGCGGCTGGTCTCGGCCCGGGAGAAGCGGTCGAAGGCACGCGGGAGGAAGTCGGGCGGGAAGCCGGGGCCTTCGTCGGTGACCGTCAGCTGCAGACGCCCGCCGTGGGTCTCGGCGCGCAGCCGGATCGCACCGGCGCCGTGGCGCAGGGCGTTGTCCAGCAGGGTGCCGATGGCCGGTTCGAGCCAGCGCGGGTCGGCCCGCACTGTGGCGTCGCCGTGCTCAACGGTGAGGGTGCGTTCCTCGCGTGCGGCGGCCGTCCGGTAGCGGGCACAGGCGCCGTCGAGGAGGCGGCCGAGGCCGATGGCGCTGCGCTGCACGCCTTCACCGCTGTCGAGCTGTTCCAGATCGAGAAGAGCGTTGGCCAGGCTGACCAGGCGACCGACCTCGGTGTCGACGGAACGCAGCGTGTCGGTCAACTCCTCGGCGTTGCGCGGCCGGTGCAGCGCCACGTCGAGTTCAGCCCGCATCAGGGTGAGCGGTGTGCGCAGCTCGTGGCTGGCGTCCGCGATGAACTGATGCTCGCGAGCGGCGGAGGCGTCCAGCCGGTCGAGCATGCGGTTGAGGGTGTGGCCGAGCCGGGTGATCTCGTCGTCGCGGTCCGTGGGCACCTCCAGGCGCAGGTCCTGGGTCCCGCCCGTGCTGTCGGCGAGAGCGGCGGCGCCACTGCGGTAGCGCTCGACGGGGCGCAGCGCGGCGCGGGCGGTGCGGTAGCCGACGTACGAGGCGGCCAGCAGCGTCAGCCCGGATGCCAGGGCCAGCTGGGCCAGGAGCTCGCGCAGCGCCTCGTCACGATGGCCCCGCCGGACCGCGGCGACCACGATGCGCGGCTGCCCGCCGGCGGTGACCCGCCTGGCCTGCAGACGCAGCGTGTCCGAGGTGATGGGCAGCAGGGAGCCGACATCGCGGCGGACGGTGGCACCGTCAGCGACGGCAGCGCGTTCCGCGGGCGTGAGCAGCTGCTGACCGCGCACGGCGTCGCTGGAGTGCAGCACCCGGCCCTCGGCGTCGAGGACCTGATGGAGACTGCCATCGGGGCCGGGCGGCAGTACGTCACCGGCGCGTACGGCCTGGTCCAGGCTCTGCTGGTACGTGGCCAGGTCCCCGTCCAATTGACGGTCCAGGGCGGTTTCGACGCGCCAGTAGACCAGGCCTGCGGTACCCGCCAGAACGAGGGACATGGTGACGGCGACGGCCAGCACCAGCCGTGCGACCACCGGCAGGCGCCGCAAACGCGCCGACAGCCGACCAGGCCGTGTCACGGGGCGGTCTCCAGGCGGTAACCCCGGCCCCGCAGCGTCGTGATCGTGGTGCGGTCGAAGGCCCGGTCGACCTTGGCGCGCACCTTGGAGACGTGGACGTCTATGGCGTTGCTGCGCAGATCGGTCTCGCCGTCCCAGACCTCGTCGAGGAGCTGCAGCCGCGAGACGACCCGGCCCGCGTTTTCCATCAGCACGTGCAGCACGGCGAACTCCCGGCGCGGCAGGTCAAGTTCACAGTCACCCCGCCAGGCCCGCTGCTGCTCCGGATCCAGCACGAGGTCGCCGACCTGGAGGCGTCCCGACGGGTCGGGGCGGCGCCGGGAGATCGCACGTAGCCGGGCGAGCAGCTCTTCCATGGCGAAGGGTTTGACGACGTAGTCGTCGGCCCCGGCATCGAGGCCGGCGACCCGCTCGCCGACGGCGCCACGTGCGGTGAGCAGGATCACCGGGACGTCGATGCCCTCGCCGCGCAGGGTGCGGCACACCTTGAGCCCGTCCATCCCGGGGAGCATCACGTCCAGGACCACCGCGTCCAGGCGGGGATCGCGGGCGGCGGCCAGGCCGGAGGGCCCGTCGTAGCGGCCCTCGGCACTGTGCCCGGACTCGCCGAGGTAGCGGACGACCAGATCGGTCAGGCGGGTCTCGTCGTCGACGACCAGGTAGTGCATGGCGGCCAGGCTAACCGGAACCGCGGATGCCCCGACCCCGAGGACCCGACCCGGTCGGCCAGGAGGCTTCATGGTCTGTTCATGCGCCATCCCTAGCGTCCTTCACGTCGCAGCGCATCGCGGACCGGGGCCGGTCCGCCTCCTGGTGCGCCGCGGGGGAAGGAACTGCCATGCACACAGCGATATCGGTGCTTGCCGCGAAGGCCATCACCGACCACATCGCCCCCGGGGACCTGATCACGCGCGGCGGCCTCGACGTCGTCGCCCTGCTGATCCTGGTCGGCTGGCTCTACCGGCGCCGCCCCAGCGCACCGGAGATGCCGCTCGTGCTGACCGCGCTGAACATCGGCCTGTTCGCCGCGATGGGCGCGATCGGCGGGGGCAAGTTCCCGGCCGGGGTCGGCTTCGGCCTGTTCGGCATCCTCTCCCTGGTCCGGCTGCGCAGCGCGGCGTTCACCCTGCGCGATGTCGCCTACACCTTCGCAGCCCTGGTCATCGCTCTCGTCACCGGGCTGCCGCAGCGCCAGAGCTGGCTCGTCCTCGCCCTGAACGTCCTCGTGCTCGTGGCGGTGCTGGTCGTCGACGACCCCAGGACGTACAACCCGACCCGGGTCGTCAAGCTCACCCTCGACCGGATCTACCCCGACCCCGGACTCATCGCCCAGGACGTAGCGTTCCGCTTCGGCCAGGCCCCCCTGTCCGTCGTGGTCGACGAGGTCGACTACGTACGCGAGACCACCCGGGTCTCCGCCCGCTACCCCTCCCAGCCGGACGAGCCACCGGCCGCCACGGAGACCGGCCTTCCCACCGTGCGCGAGAGCGCGGCAGCGTCATGACGGCCCCGGCCTCCTTCGCCACCGCGCTCGGACTTCCGGGGTTGCGCGGCGCGACGCTCACCGAGGTCGACGCGGCAGCCGCACTCCAGCACCGCACCGACCGCAAGTACCTGCTCCCGCTCGAGGCTGCACGCCTCTTCATCGACCGGCTCGCCGACAGCCACCGGGTCCTCGACCTCGCCGGACGGCGTACGACCAGCTATCTCAGCACGTATTTCGACACCCCGCAGCTCGGCGCCTGGCGCGCCCACATCCAGCGGCGCCGCCATCGCTGGAAGGTCCGCACGCGCCTGTACGCGGAGGACGGACTGTGCAGGGCGGAGGTGAAGACCAAGGACGGCCGCGGCGCCACGGTCAAGCACGCGCTCACGATCCCGGCTCCCGCGTACGGCCAACTCGACGCACCGGCGGCGGAGTTCGTCGACGACGTACTGCGGCAGGCCGGGATCCCCGTCCGGGCCTCCGCCCTGTCCCCCGCCGCCGAGATCCGCTACGTCCGCGCCGCCCTCGCCGACCTCCACCACGGCACCCGCGTCACCCTCGACGGCATCCTCACCTGCCACCGCGGCGACCGCACCGCCGGCCTCGACCCCGGTCACGTCCTCGTCGAGACCAAAGGCGGCCTGCGGCCCGCACCTGCCGACCGGCTGCTGCTGCGCCTCGGCGCCCGGTCCGTCTCCCTCAGCAAATACATCGTCGGCCAGTCCCTGCTCACCCCCGGCCTGCCCGACAACGACGTACGCCACCTCGCCCGCACCCACTTCCGGACCTACCGGCAACCGGTGACGGCACCGCACCTCGAAAGGACCCACGCCGCATGAACGTCCTGCGCAGCATCAAGTGGCCGTACGCCGTCATCGCGATCGTCGCCGTCGCGGCCGCCGCCGTCGGCCTGCTGCGACCGCAGATGATCGGGGCAACAGCCTCCGCGTTCGCCTCCGCCAAGCACAAGAAGCCCGGAGCGACCGCCCTCATCAAGCAGAACCCGCCGCCGGCCCTCTTCGCCGACACGGAAATCGCCCCGCTCGGCAAGCAGGTCGCGGCCCAGCACACCAAGGCCGACAAGCTCTTCGCCCAGTGGAAGGCACAACACGGCACCGCCCGCGACGACAAGGCGTTCGCCGCCTGGGCCGCCCAGCAGATCCCCGCGCCGCCCTCCGCGCAGACCCGTACCGCCGAACTCCACCAGGTCCAGCAACTCGCCAAGACCCGTACCGCCGCCGGGAAGAAGGCCGCCACCTGGCTGGAGATCTACGGCAAGAAGGACATCTGGAAGCTCTACCTGCACGACCAGCGCGAACTGATCCCCGCCGCCCAGGGCACCGCGGAGAAGACACAGCTCAAGGCCGCCCTGAAGATGGCCAAGACCATCAGCGACCAGCTGGCCGCCAAGGACAAGCAGCCCGCGCCGTTCGTCCTGGACCCCTCCCTGCGCCCCGACAAGCACCTCAAGGCCGGCGCCAAGGGCCCCTACTCCTACCCCTCCCGGCACGCCGCACGCTCCGCCGCCGCGGTCACCCTGCTCAGCGCCCACGCCCCACACCGCACGACGGACTACGAGTGGATGCAGGACGAAGTCGTCTACTCCCGCGTCTACATGGCCGGCCACGTCCCCAGCGACATCCTCGCCGGAACTCTGCTCGGAGACCTCATCGGCGACTACGAGTTGGCGGCCGGCGCACGCTGACACCGTGCCCCCTGGGCCGCGGCGACGGTGACCCGGTCACCGTCACCCTCCCGAACCTCTTCTGGGAGCCGTCTGGGAGCCAATCCGCTCCCCAAGCCCTCCCCCGCAGCACGCGAGAACCATCGAGCCCAACACTCTGACCTGCATAAATACCGAACAGGCAGGTATTGATCTCGACCGATCCTCATTCGGGACGAAGAGGTCGCGGGTTCACATCCCGCCACCCCGACAGCTGAATAACCAGGTCAGGGGCCTGATCCACTGAGTGGATCAGGCCCCTGAGTGGTTTCCGGAGATCAACCCTCAGCCCGGCCGCCCGGAATGCGCGCTTCGTACTCACATGCGAATCTGAAAGTGGCCCCTCGTCCGAGATCGGCTACAGGAGGCGTGATCGTGAGCAAGAAGCAGAGCCGACAGAATCGCGGTGCCCGCACAGGTGGTCACGAACGCAGCGCGTCCGCGGAGACGAAGGAGCAGAGGCAGGCGCATCTTCCGGATGCACCTGGGCCGGTGCGCGCGATATCGGAGCAGGTCTCCCACCGGAAGCAGCGCAGGTTCGGACACAACTGATCTTCGCCGGCCGACCGCGGCCGAAGCGCTGTGGTGGCACCCCGCGTGGGGCCACCACAGAGTGCGTCTGCGTGTCGGCCTGAATCTCCGCAGCCCCGGGCGCCATCTGTGGCGGTGCCCGCGGGTGTGCCACTGGTGCCGCGGCCGGCTCGCGGACCCGCATGATGTCGCGTGAGCAGTCACCCGCCCCGTTTCATGATCCACCCGACGACGAGGACCGTGTCCCCTGTGTCCGGGGGCACGGCCGGCGCGACCGCTCCGCGGCCGTCGGTATCGGTGCCGGGTTCAGGTCGCCGGGCGTGAGCGGGACCGGATCCGCCGCTTTGCCCGGCCACTGGGCCCGAAGCCGCGCGCCTCTTCGACGATTTCGTACCACCTCCCGCGCACCGAGTGCGGACTCCTCGTCCGGCGCGTTCGCGCGCTCGGTTGCGACCGTGAAGCGCATCGCGGTGAACAGACCGCCCGCTGCGGCACGTTTCGATGGCGATACCGGGGCCGGCGGCGATCCCGGCCGTCAGGATCCGTCGTACTGCCGCCTGCGCACCGAATCCGGGCGTACTGATGCCCGTGTCAGGGGGCGTCGCGATGCCCGCGTCCAGCAGCGTGGCGACGTCCACGTCCGGCGCCGACACGGCGCCCGGCGGCGTCGCTTGCACTGACATCCTCCGGGCGCATCCCGTCGTCGGCTCAACGCAGGATCTCCGGGATGCCCGCCGAGTGACAGTTCGGGGTGGGACTGTCTGAGTGCCGCCGGCCGGGTGTGCCACGTGCTCCGGCCCGTCAGGAAAGGGCGAACAGCCCCTCCGCATCGATCACTTCGGCGCCCTCGGATTCGGGCCCGGGCATGCCCCCGTGCAGTTGGGCGACTTGGCCGGGAGCGGCGCCCTCCGGACGATGTCGCGTCGTGGCCCTGGGCCGACCGGGCTCCTGGTCGCCGGCAGCCAGCTGGGTGTGCTGAGTTCGTCGACGACCCTGGTGAGCGTCACCGTGGGCGGCAACGACGTCGGTTTCGCCGATGTCATGCAGGACTGCGTCCTGTACAGCGAGTCCACCTGTGTGAGCAGTGTGAACGCGGCTGTGTCGCAGATGCGGAACTCACTTCCGTCCGGCCTTGGTTCGCTGTACAGCGCCATCCGTTCCCGTGCCCCGCAGGCCCATGTGGTGGTGCTGGGATATCCGCGGTTCTACCAGCTGAAGGGAACCTGCATCGCCGGGCTCACCGAGACCGAGCGCTCGACCATCAACAACGCGTCCGATGTGCTGAACGGTGTCATCGCGAAGCAGGCTGCCCATGCCGGATTCACGTTCTCCGGCATGGCCGACGAGTTCACCGGGCATGAGCTGTGCTCCGGTGACGCCTGGCTCAACAGTGTGACGCTGCCGGTCTACAACTCGTACCACCCCAAGGCCACGGGGCAGTCGGGCGGCTATCTGCCCGCCTTCCGCTCGGTCGCGTGACAGGCAACGGGTAACGCGTTCGTACGGCACGCAAGGTGGCGGTCCGCCGGGAATTCTCCGGTGGGCCGCCACACGTATGCCGTCCCGCTCAGCGCCGCCCGCAGCGCCCGGCCGGGGCAGGGCGAGGGCCGTCGCTGCGGCGAGTACGGCGGTGGCGGCGGCCGGCCCCACCCCCGTGGAGGCCGCCCCGGAAGCCGCGCCTCAGTAACGCTCGGCGAGGTGCTCCCGCCCGGCCGGGGGCTCGTACGGCTCCGGCCAGAAGTCCGTGATCTCCACGATCCGGCCCTGGTCGTCCCCCGTGAAGAAGTGGATGGCGTGCATCTCTTCCAGGCCTACGGTGAACAGCGTCCGTACGGCCACCTGTTCGCCTGCCCGGTCGGCCACGATCCGTTCAACACGGACATGCCGGTCCCCCGGATACTCCCGGTTGAACCGGAGATACCGCTCCTTGCCACGGATGCGCTCGCGGGTCTGCGGCAGGTCGTAGAGCACCTCCTCGGCGAGCGTCGCCGCGAAGGCGTCCCAGTCACGTTTCTCGGCCGCGGTCCAGTACGTCTCCACCGTGGCGCGCAGATCGGCAGTCATGGTTCGAGTCTGAACCCCACCACTGACAACCGGCCTTCGCTCAACCCGCAGCCGGCTTCGACGCCTTGATCGAGTACATCAGTGGAATGCGAGGCCAGTCGGGCGGGAAGCGGTAGAACCCGTCGGCGTGCCGCTCCAGTGCCGCGAACCGCTGGAAGAGCGAGGCGTCGTGCTCGTGCAGGAACTCGATCCGCAGTCCGGCAGCGGCCAGCGCCGACACCACGTCACCGACGGGGTGCTGCCACTCGACGCTCCGGTTGTGGACGGTCGGCGCGTCGAGGTCCGCGTACGTACCCGGTGTCTCGTCGACCCATGCGTCGCGGCTGAAGTAGTCGTACATGATCGTCGTGCCGGTCGCGTCGTCGAGGCAGTCGGTCAGCGGATGGAACTCCGCCAGATAGAGAAATCCGCCGGGCGCGACGAGCGCGGCGGCGATCTCGGCCCAGCGGCGGGTGTCCGGCAGCCAGTTCAGCGCACCGACGCCGGTGTAGACGATGTCGTACGAGGAGTCGGGGACGGCCTCCGCCGCGTCATGCACATCGGCGGCGACGAACGCCGCCCGGTCCGGGGTGAACCCCAGCTCGCGGGCCAGACCACGGGCGGTCTCGACGGCAGGCCCGGAGAAATCGAGCCCGACGACGTGCGCGGCGCCGTGCCGGGCCCAGGAGAGAGTGTCGAGCCCGATGTGGCACTGCAGATGCAGCAGCGACTTTCCCGTCACGTCCCCGACCTCCGCGAGCTCGAACGCACGCAACGCGTCCTTGCCCGCCCGGAAGCCATCGAGGTCGTAGTAGTCGCTCGCCGTATGGATCGCCACGCGCTCATCCCAGCGCGCGCGGTTGGCCTCGTGCCAGTCGTCCGGAGTCGGGGAGTACATGCCGGGGAGGTTATCCACAGACTGAGGACGATGGATACGGATTTTCCGGGCCCGACGCAGAATGGGGGGCATGACTGAGATCACTGGCTCGACGACCGACTCCGCTCCGGCGCGGGCGAACGGCTCCGTTCCGGCACCGACGACCGATTCCGTTCCGGTGTGGGAGCAGCGCTTCCGGGCGCCCCGGGTGTCGTTGCCCGACTGGGCGGAGGACGCTCCGGACCGTGCGCTGTTCGTCTCCAACGCGACGGGGACGTACGAGCTGTACGCATGGGACCGGGCGAGCGGGGATCAGCGGCAGGTCACCGACCGGCCGAACGGGACGACGGACGGGGTGCTGACCCCGGACGGCGAGGCGATCTGGTGGTTCGACGACACCGACGGGGACGAGTTCGGGGTGTGGATGCGCCAGCCGTTCCACGGCGGTGGCGATGAAGGGACGGCGGACGTGCCCGCGGCTCCCGGTCTCGCCCCCTCCTACCCGGCGGGGCTCGCGATCGGGCGGGACGGGACGGCGGTGATCGGCCGCTCCACCGACGAGGACGGGACGACGATCCATGTCGTACGGCCAGGGTCCGCGCCCGTCGAGATCTACCGGCACCGCGAGTCGGCGGGCGTCGGCGACCTGTCGCACGACGGGACGCTGATCGCCCTGGAGCACACCGAGCACGGCGACGCGATGCACTCGGCGCTCCGCGTGGTGCGGCCGGACGGAACGACGGTCGCCGAGCTCGACGACACCAAGGGGGGCACGGAGGAGCTGGGGCTGACCGTGCTGGGCTTCGCGCCGGTGGCCGGAGACACCCGGCTGCTGATCGGGCATCAGCGGCGGGGACGCTGGGAGCCGATGATCTGGGACCCGGTGGCGGGGACGGAAACGGACCTCGCGATCGATCTGCCCGGCGACGTGGGCGCCGAGTGGTATCCGGACGGCTCCGCGCTGCTGATCGTCCACGGCTTCGAGGCTCGCAGCGACCTGTGGCGGTTCGAGCCGGGCACCGATACCGCTCCGGTACGGGTGGAGATGCCGGCCGGATCGGTGTCGGGTGCCACGGCCCGGCCGGACGGCACCGTGGAGTATCTGTGGTCGTCGGCCGCGCAGCCGCCCGTCGTGCGGTCCACGACGGGCGCAGTGGTGCTCGATCCGCCGGGCGCGAAGGCTCCGGAATCGGTTCCGGTGGAGGACGTGTGGGTGGACGGTCCGGGCGGCCGGATCCACGCGCTCGTGCAGCGGCCCGCCGCCCCGGCGGAGGGACCGTTCCCGACCGTCTTCGAGATCCACGGCGGCCCCACCTGGCACGACAGTGACGAGTTCGCGTCCGGGCCCGCCGCCTGGGTGGACCACGGCTACGCGGTGGTCCGGGTCAACTACCGCGGCTCCACGGGCTACGGGCGGGCGTGGACGGACGCGCTCAAGCACCGGGTCGGCCTGATCGAACTGGAGGACATCGCGGCGGTGCGGCAGTGGGCGGTGAAGTCCGGGCTCGCCGACCCGGAGAAGCTGGTGCTGGCCGGGGGCTCGTGGGGCGGCTATCTGACCCTGCTCGGCCTGGGTACGCAGCCGGACGACTGGGCGCTGGGCCTGGCAGCGGTCCCGGTCGGCGACTACGTCACGGCGTACCACGACGAGATGGAGGCCCTGAAGGCGATGGACCGCACGCTGTTGGGCGGCACGCCGGAGGAGGTGCCCGAGCGGTTCGAGGCCTCGTCCCCGCTGACGTACGTCGACGCCGTGAAGGCACCGGTCTACATCTCGGCGGGAGTCAACGACCCACGCTGCCCGATCCGCCAGGTCGAGAACTATGTGGACCGCCTGAAGGACCGGGGCGCCCCGCACGAGGTGTACCGGTACGACGCGGGGCACGGCTCGCTCGTCATCGAGGAGCGGATCAAGCAGGTGCGGCTGGAACTCGACTTCGCCCGACGGCACCTCGGGTAGTCGGCGTCCGGGCCCGCGCCGTGGCCGGCGACGGTGCGGGCCCGCGCCAGGCCCTGGTGGCGGCCGGGGCCACGCGGGGGCCCACGCCACGCCCGGCGCGGCGTCCCGCCCGGCCTCCGCCCCGCCCGGCGGCGTCCCGGGTGACCGGCGTTCTGGCCCGGGCGGGTGGCGGTGCTTGCGGCACCCCGGTCCGGGATGTCGGATCGGGGACCGTACCGTGGAGGGGTGTACCGGTTCCTGCTGACCCCGCGATGGTGGGGGATCAACCTCTTCGCCGTCCTGGCCATCCCGTTCTGCGTCTTCATGGGCACCTGGCAGCTCGGGCGCTTCGAGGACCGCGTGCAAACACACGAACAGGCCCAGGAGCAGCCCGCCCCGGGCAGCAGGGCCGCCGAACCGCTCGACGATCTTCTGCCGGTCGACAAGGTGACGTCCGGGCGTCCCGCCACCGCGACGGGCCGGTACGCCGACCAGTTCCTGGTGCCCGGCCGGGTACTCGACGACAAGAGCGGCTTCTACGTCCTGAACCTGCTGCGCACCGACGGTGGCAAGGCGCTTCCAGTGGTGCGCGGCTGGCTGCCCGGCAAGGCCGGGCAGACCGCGGTTCCCGCAGCTCCGACCGGTGAAGTCACCGTGACCGGCGACCTCCAGGCGTCCGAGAACGCGGGGACTCCGGGCGTCGACACGGCGGGCGGACTCCCGGACGGCCAGCTCGGCATGATCAGCGCCGCGTCGCTGGTCAACCTCGTCCCCTACGACGTGTACGACGCATGGGTAACGCTCCAGGGCACCGACAGCAAGAGCACCGACGCCAAGAACAGCGGGGCCACTGCTCTGCGCCCCGTACCCGCCGTCGCGCCGCAGGGCACTGGGCTCGACCTGAAGGCGTTCCAGAACCTCGGCTACACCGGCGAGTGGTTCGTCTTCGGCGCCTTCGTGCTCTTCATGTGGTTCCGGCTGGTCCGGCGTGAGGCGGAGGCCGCGCGGGACGTGCGGCTCGGCCTCACGGACGACGCGGACACGGACAGCGCCTGAGGCGTGCTGACGCGCATACGTGAGGGGGTCCGCCGGTGTTTGAGGTCGGACCACCCGCGACAGGGATGTGGACATGTCACCGAACGCGCCGCAGCGC